>JBILQY010000055.1:0-10655 GCA_044372955.1 Crocinitomicaceae bacterium
TTAAAACCCTGCATAATTCGCCCAAAGTAATTCTAACAACTGCTTTTTCTGAATTTGGTGTAGAGAGCTACGAATATGGTATTGTAGATTATTTACTCAAACCTATTCCTTTTGAAAGGTTTTTAAAGGCAGTCAATAAAATTGTGATGCCTAAAAACACCGACTTCGCAAAAGAACAAGCTGAAGTAAAACCTAGTCCGGAATCAACTTTTATTTTCTTCAAGGCCGATAAAAAAATCCACAAATATTATTTCGCTGACATTCTTTTTATTGAAGGAAGCGGAAATTATGTAAAAATTTACACACCTAACGACAAGCCATTAATGGTGCTAGATAAACTGACAGAGCTTCAAGATAAATTACCTCGTAATAAATTCCTTAGGGTACATAAATCGTTTATAGTAAATGTTGAGCATATTGAAAAAGTTGAAGGTAATATGCTCACAATAAAAGAAAAAGTAATCCCAATTTCAGCTACTTTTAGACAGAACTTAGATGGGTTGATAAATGAAAACAGATGAATTACTGCTGCCAACAGTGTGCAATCGCCATAGCCATAGCCCTGCCGCTGGCGCAACACAGGGCTACGATCGCCTGCACGCAAACCGTTAAGCACAAACATAAAAAGACACAGAACAATTGGAAACATTAAGACTATATTTCAATAAATTTATAAAACTGAATGACTCAGAATGGGCAGACTTTGAAAAGTGCATCGTAAAGACGAATATTGCTAAAAACGAACAAATACTTAAACCAGGCGAGCATTGTAACTTCATTGCATTTATCCAAGAAGGTAGTTTTAGATTTTTTTATGACAAGGAAGGGGAAGTAAAAATAACCGCCTTTTTCTTTCAAGGCGATTTTGTTTCCAATTACAGAAGTTTTTTAACAGGTAAGCCTTCAGACCATTTTATTGAAGCAATGCAAGATGCAGCTATTTACAAAATCAATTTGCAAGAACTTAAATCTCTATATGACAAACATAAAAACATAGAACGACTAGGCAGACTAATTGCTGAAAACTTATATCTTTCAGTAGCAAATCGACTTGACTCCTTTTTATTTCAAACCCCAGAAGAAAGATACAAAACCTTGATTGAAAGGAATTCAAGATTACTTAAAGAAATACCCCAGTATATGATTGCTTCATATCTCGGTGTAAAACCAGAAACATTAAGTCGTATCAGAACACGTAAATAAATTTGGCTACGAAATCATTTATTGACTTTGGTCAACGACTTTTGCCCTTTTGACACTGTACTTTTGTCCTATCATTAACGTAAAAACTTTAGGACAATGAAAAAATCGCTTCTCATATTCGGAATAGTTAGTTTGCTCACTAACTTAGTTATAGCTCAATCAGAGCAAAAAGAAAGCAAATACGGAATCGAAACGGACATTTTATGGCCATTTTTAGTACAAACAACAAGGACACATTTCACAGTTAAGCTTTGGCAAAAAGGACATTTACGCGGAGATGTTTATGTTGGTATGAATATAGATTTTCCAAGAGAACGTGAAACAGAAGGTCGTTTTGCTGACTACAGTTTAGCAAGTGGATATAGACAATATTTTTGGAAAGGACTTCATGCGGAATTTTCGCAGACTACAGGTCTTGGTGTTCTGCAAGACCATGTTACGACAGGAAAGACCTACAATAGCTTTGATTGGTTGATTACAGGCTATGTTGGATATAAATTTGAGTTTGCGCGCAAAAAGTTTTATGTTTTACCTCAATTCGGTGTTGCGGGGGTAATCTATAAATCAAATCCTTGGCCAATATACGAAGACAATACACTAACCAAAGAAGTTGGAGAGTCTCCCTTCATGCTTGGTTCATTGAGATTTGGATATAATTTTTAATTTGATAGGGAGAAAATCCAGTGCCTTACAGACCCTATCGAAAAGGCGGTTTTTTTTTGCTCTAAAGATACATTTGTGGTAACAAGAACTTTTGTGTTTTTAACCAACATTTGTGGTAGATTGCCCGCCCTTCGGGTAGCGCCAAACCTGTAGCTCTTCATAGCGATTGAATGTAGCAACACCAAGCGGATCTTGATTACTTGATAGCATATATTCTACCATCATTCGGTATTTATTTCGACAGAGAATAACTCCAATTGTTGAGTTGTGGGAGGCCTTTTTAATTTCTTTCTTAATTAACTCCATGTACCATTTAATTTGTCCAATGTCTTTGGATTCAAAATCCCTTGCTTTGAGCACTAAAACTACATAGCAATTTAACTTAATGTTGAAAAACAAAAGGTCAATATAATACTCTTTCTCCTTAAAATCTACTTTAAATTGTCTTCCGACAAAGGCGAAACTTCCGCCCATTTCGGATAAAAATTTAATGATGTTGGTTACAATCGAATTTTCTATTTCTTTTTCACTAATCGGAAGGTCAGGATTAATGAGTTCTATATTATAATCATCAACAAATTCCTCAATTATTACATTAACACATTAAACCATTAGCACATTAGATAATTAGCACATTAAACCATTAGCAAATTAGATAATTAGCACATTAAATAATTAGCACTATGAACAAATTCATAATTAGTTTATTTCTATTGAAATTATTCGTTGAGCTACCATTTGTTGTTAAATAATCGACATCATTGAGTCAAGAAAAATCTACTTCCTACATCGGATCAACATCAATCACCACTCTTACCGATTTATTTTCGGTTTTGACATAAAATTGATCGATAATGGATTTGATTTTTTCCTTTACTTTTTTCTCAGGAGCATTACGTTCGATTTTTAATTTGATTTCCTTTAGAAATAGATTCTGAATGCGCTTAATTAGTGGTGAATCTGGTCCTAAAACACGTTCTTTAAAAATAGTTCGCAATGCGTCTGACAATTCTAATGAAGCCCTTGCAACTTCTTTTTCATCTTTATGTTTGAGTGTAAATCCAATCATTTTATAAAAAGGAGGGTAGAAGAAATTTTGGCGTTCAATTATTTCTTGCTTGTAAAATTCTTGGTAATTGTGCTGCTGAACTAATTGTATAACCCAATGATCTGGATTGGCTGTTTGGATAATTACCTTACCACGTTTTTCTTTTCTTCCTGCCCGACCTGCTACTTGCGACATCAATTGATACGAACGCTCGTAGGCTCTAAAATCAGGACGGTTCATCAACATATCTGCATCCAAAATTCCAACTAAACTAACGTTGTCGAAGTCTAGTCCCTTTGTAACCATTTGCGTTCCAATTAATACATCAATTTTTCGGTTGTCGAAATCATCTAAAATTTCTTCATACGCATTTTTAGAACGAGTGGTGTCTAAATCCAAGCGTTTTATAACTTTATCTGGAAAAATTAGTGCCAAATCATCTTCTACCTTTTCAGTTCCGAATCCGTTCATTTTTAAGCGATTACTCCCACAGGCTTTACAAGTTCCAACAGGTGCAGTCGTATAGCTACAATAATGACATTTTAAAAGATTTCCGAATTTATGGTAAGTCAAGGATACGTCACAATTGGTACATTTTGGTGTCCAAGCGCAAACTTCACACGTCCACGAAGGAGTGTAGCCTCTACGATTTTGAAAGAGAATAATTTGTTCCTCCTTATTGAATGCTTCTCGCATTTCGTCCACTAAAAAAGAACTGAAATTGGATTGCATATTTTTCAAACGGCGTTCACTTTTTAAATCTGCACAAAGCACTTCTGGTAATTTCAAACCTTTGTAACGTTCGAGCAATTCAACGAGTCCAAATTTTCCATTTTTGGCGTTGTAATACGTTTCTAACGAAGGTGTTGCAGTGCCTAATAAAACTTTCGCTTGGTGAAGATTTGCTAAAACAATGGAAGCATCTCTTGCATTATAACGTGGTGAAGGATCGTATTGTTTGAACGAACTTTCGTGCTCTTCATCGACAATGATTAAACCTAAATTTTGAAATGGAAGAAACACAGATGAACGTGCACCAATGATGATTCTAAATTGCTTGAAGTCATTTTGCAAGACTTTATTCCAAATTTCTACGCGCTCATTTTGGTTAAAACGTGAGTGATAAACGCCAACTTGTTCGCCAAAATAAGCCGAAAGACGTTGAATTAATTGAGTGGTTAAGGCAATTTCAGGCAATAAAAACAACACTTGTTTGCCATTATCAAGGTATTCTTGAATCAGTTGCACATAAATTTCCGTTTTTCCTGAACCTGTAACTCCATGTAAAAGCGTAACTTGTTTCGTTTCAAAAGCGGTTCTGATTTCTTCTAAGGCTGAGTTTTGTGGCGCTGTCAAAGCTTTAAAAGCCAATTCCTCTTTCGATACCGTTAGCAAACGATCAATTTGAAAACGCTCCGTTTTTAGAATTCCTTTTTTCTCTAGGGTATTTAACGTTGAGACACTTAATCCAGCATCTGTAAATTTTTTCTTTGGAACAGGTTGCATCAAACTTCCGCCTTGCATTGCCTCATTGATATGAAAGAGCAAAAGCGCGACTTGTTTCTCGTTTTTCGCTTGTTTTTCTAATTCTGCAATGTAATTTTCGAGCTCATTTTCATTGGTGTAAGCATCATTTAAAACAATACAAGAAATCGTTTTAGGAGTGTAACGTTGATTTATTTCTTCTTTTGAAACAACAATTCTTCGATCAATCAAGCGCTTTATCAGTGGCTGAATGGTTTTGATTCCAACAATTTCAGATATTTCTTTCAGATCTAATTCTTCGCGAATGGTTAAGGCTTCCACAATTTCTGCATCACGATCATCTAATTGGTCGAGACTTTTGTCAAATTCTGGATGAAGAATGATTTTTGTTTCGCTTGCTAACTTGAAATTTGCGGGTAACGCTGCATTCATTACATCACCAATTGGAGCCAAATAATAATCCGAAATCCAGTTCCAAAATTGAAATTGTTTCGTGTTAATGATTGGTAATTCGTCGAGTAAATACTCCACATATTTTGCTTGGTAATTCGTTGGAATTTCCTGATGAACTCTTGTAATTACTCCCGTCAGCAATTTGTTTTTACCAAAGGGGACAATTACACGAATACCAAATTGCACGGCCTCATTGAACTCAAATGGCACACGGTAACTAAAAACCTGATGAATAGGTACAGGTAATAGTACATCGACAAAAAGGGTTAGGCGTTCACTCACAAGTGCAAAGGTACGAAGCGAAAGGAATTACAAATGATAAGCGAAGAAAGACTTATTGACAAGCAAAAGGTTCCTCTTGATTTACAACGTTATCGCCAGGATGATTAGAACAGAATAATAAAGTTCCTGTGATTGGACCTTGGCATAATTCACGTGTAGTTTTCTTGTCAATTGCTCGGATAAATGCTTGTTGTGCTGAAACAGAGAAAGGTTTAAAAACTGTAATTGTTTGTCGCGAAGAGAAAATTCCAACCACTCGTTTACCATTTGAAACAGTTAAATTGGTATAACTTGGTTTACTTTGTGCCAAAGTTGAACTTGGTTGATTAACTACCATATAATTATACAATTCTTCAGCTCCACCTGTAACCGTTACATAAATTCCATTGAAAGTTCTTTTCGTAATAGTAGGATCGTTTGAAACATTTGTTTTCACAAGGTCATAGAATGTTTTCCCCAATGCAGTAAATGTTTTAGCAGTTCCTGGTAATGTACTCACTTCGCCCAATTGCCAATTGAATTTTTTAACTGTAACATCGTTTCCTCGGTGTTCATTAAAAGCAATATCTAATTGTGTATTAACAACAAAAGAATTTCCTGAGTTAGAAACAGCTACACCAGTTGGTATATACTCCGCTGGATTATTGGCAAATTTGAATGTGAAATTTTGCGATGACGCTGTTGTTGTAATTCCTTTAACTAGTTCTGTTTCACCAGTTATGTTAAAGCCTCCTGATGCTGCTAAAGAATCTCCTCCATTAATTTTCGCAACAAGTTTGTAAGTCGCATCTGGATTTAAGGAAGTTAACTGAGGATTTTGTGAGGTTTGAATAACTCCATTTAAACCCGAAGAAGATACGGTTGTTGGTAATGTTTTGAAATAATAAACTTTTTGTTCTGGACCGTAGAAAGCTCCGTTTGTATCTTTATTTTCAATGATTGTATCTTCCAAAGTCCAAGTGCGGATAAGGTTTCCGTTCACATATTCAGAAACTGTTGCTTCCACTTGATTGAAATAACTTGAATCAGGAATTTTTGCAATTTCAAGTGCATTTCCTGGACCGATAAAAGCTCTTGTTATTTTTATGAAATGGATAGAATCTGAATGATCCAACAATCCATAAACGACAGCGGTTTCTTTGAAGTCTCCCACTAAGTTAACTTTCTCCGTACAGCTATAAAAGAATGAAATGAACGCAGCTAGAAATGTGAATTTGAAAATAGATTTCATTTTAAATATTTTATCAAATGTAAAAATTAATGTCTTTGGTATGCCAGAATTACCTCATTTGAGGTTTAACAAATGTTCCCGATGGAGCGCTTTCAAAAAGGTCGATTTCAAAACACAATGATTCTTTTCCTCCTTCGATTCCGTACGCTAATTCCCAAGGGATATAAATTTTGTATTTTCCTCCAATTCTCATTTTAGGAATTGCGTAGCTCCAACCTGGGATAACGCCACCATCTAATTGTAAAGGAACAGGTTCTATTGCCCCAGCTTGATTTTTCATTACGTATGAATTTTGAATCGTGTCGCCCAAAGCTGACATTAATACATAGTGTACTTTAACATCGTCTGTTGGATTAGGATACGCTCCTTTTCCTTCTTTTAAAGTAAATAGTATGATTCCGTTGTCAAAAACAGTAGCCCCGGGTAATTTCTTCGCTTTTTCTAGCATTTTAATTCCCGCTTTTTCGTTCAGACTTACCATGAATTCTTGCATGATTTGACGCATTTGAGCCTCTTTCATAACAGTATCGCGCAAGTACAAACCATCAGCATATCCCTTTTTTACCATTTCAAGATTCACTAAATTCAAACCACCTAATTTTTTAATATCAGAATAAAAGGCATGTCCCGTCATTTTCCCCATACAAAGTGAGCCCGATTTTACATATTTCTTGTTGAAGTCTTGGTAAGTTGGTCCAAAAAGCTTTTTTATTTCGGGAAGACAATCATCAGTTGGTTGTGCATTAAGGTTTTGGTTAAACCCCTTGATTAACTGCTCTTTATCCAAGTTAGCAAAAGAAGTTTCACCGCTGCTTACGATTGTTTTTGCATTAATTGCGCCAAGAACGTATGAAAGTTGGTCTTTAGAATTTTTGAATTTTAATGGTTTCGCTTGTTCATCTTCAGTTCCACAGGCACTGATAAGCAATAAAAATAGGGTTCCGAAAAATAGATGCTTCATAATATAATTTTCTTTCCAACTAAGGAATGATTTAAAGTGTAACGATGTAGAAACGCTGTTTGTTTAATTGATAGCTAATAATTCAACATCAAATATCAATGTACTAAACGGCTGAATTGGTCCTCCGGGGTGTGGATTAGCACCATAAGCAAGATTTTGTGGGATGTATAAACGATATTTAGAGCCAACGTTCATTAATTGTAACGCTTCTGTCCATCCTGGAATTACTTGGTGAACTCCAAAACTTGCCGGTGTTCCTCGTTGAACTGAAGAATCAAAGACAGTTCCGTCGATTAAAGTTCCGTGATAATGAACACTCACAACATCTGTTGAAGCTGGTTTTTGTCCGTCACCTTCTGTTAGGATTTCATATTGCAAACCTGTTACCGTTTCTTGAATTCCTTCTTTTGTTTTATTCATTGCTAAAAAAGCTTCACCTTCTGTTTTGTTTGCCATAAAAGCAGCAGAACGTTTCTCTTCCAAATGATTATGAATGATTTGATTTGCTTGTTCTGGACTCAATCTTGGTGCTTTTCCTTCCATTAGATCATTAATTGCTTCTGCGATTACTGTTGCATCTAATTCCGTAAGGTTTTGATTTTTAAGACTTTCTGCAATGCTCATTCCGATTGCATAACTTACGTTGTTTAGTTCTGTGCTCATATAAATTTTAAGATTACGAAATTAGTCAAAAAAGTGGAGAGGGAATTAAGAATTTCGAATTGAGAATGTAAAAATTTAGAATAACTCTAGATATAAAAGTTAAGAGTTAAGAGTGAAAAATAAAGTGAAATTTATCATTTTAACGATTTTCTTTTCCATTCAACAGCTAAATTTACTTTTTGTCATTGCTTTGTTGCATTTATTGAATAAGTCTAAGATTTTCAAATGAAGGATTTAGTTTTGTTTAAATTTGATTTTTATTCAACTAATTTGTTTGAGCATGAAAACAACACGTACTATCATTATTGACGACGAACGATTGGCTCGCGAAGAGTTGCGTTCTTTGTTGAAAGAATATCAAGAAATTGATGTAGTTGCTGAAGCGATAAATGGAATTGATGGAATTGAGAAAATTAAAGACTTTAATCCAGATTTGATCTTTCTAGATGTTTCGATGCCTGGCATGAATGGATTTGAAATGCTTAAACAGTTGGAAGATTTACCGCAAGTTGTTTTTGTTACTGCGCACGATGAATATGCTTTGCAAGCTTTTGAAAATCAAGCATTGGATTACATTCTAAAGCCGATAGATCCTGATAAAATTGCTAATGTTATACGTAAAGTCACTGCTGAAAATTCATTTGAAGATGAGCAATTAGTAAACCTACGCAAATCCCGAAGATTAAGCGAAAACGACAAAGTGTTCATTAAAGACGGTGAAAAATGCTGGTTCATTGAGTTGAAAAATGTCCGAATGATGGAATCAGATGGGAATTACGTAAAAGTTTATTTCGATACGTTTCGTCCGATGGTGTTGCGTTCATTGAATAGTTTTGAAGAGCGTCTCGATAATGAAGTTTTTTTTAGAGCGAATCGCAAGTTCATTATTAATTTGAATCACGTTGTTGCAATTGAAAATTGGTTTAATGGAGGATTAAAAGTTGAATTATCCAAAGGCGAAAAAATTGAAATATCACGTCGCCAAGCAATTCGCTTTAGAGAAGTTTTTTCGCTTTAATCAAGAATTAAAAATCAAGCATCAAGCATCTTTTTATGCTCTTTTCCCAAGTTCCACCACCTCTAAGTCTTTGATTTTGTCGCCATCAATTGTAAAACGAAGAATGGTTTTTACTGCATGGAATCCTTTGAAACCACAAGCTCCAGGATTCATCCAAAGCATATTGAATCGTTTGTCCATTTGAACTAAAGTAATGTGTGAATGTCCACAAACAAATAACTTCGGAGCTCCATTTTTCAATAATTCCTCAATCGCAGGTTTGGAATATTTCCCTGGGCGGCCACCAATATGCGTGATCAAAACTTCAACTTCTTCTACTTTAAAGCGCAAAAATTCTTCTGTGTCAATTCTGATTTTGTGTTCATCAATATTCCCCCACACGGCTTTAGTTGGTTTGAAGGCGCGCAATTCGTCCAGTACTTCTAAACTACCAATGTCTCCAGCGTGCCAAATTTCGTCAACATCTGCAAAATAGGTTTTGATTTTTGGATCGAGAAAGCTATGTGTGTCGGATAAAAGTCCAATTTTTGTTGCCATATTAATCGAGGATGTTAATATATCCGTTTGACTTTCTTGGCTGATTTTCTCCTTCAATTGTATATTCTAGCGTCCAAAAACAGGTTCCAGCAGGAATTACTCTTTGTCCGCTGTTGTCTTTTTTGAAAATACTGAATTGCTTAAATTCGTTCAATGATTTCACTTCACACAATTTATTTCCCCATCGGCTGTAAAGAACAAAATTTAGTTCTTGTTTAAAAACACAACTTGAGTCAAAGATTTTACTCCAATTATCTTCTTGATTTATTGAAATACTTTTGGGGATTATTACACAAGCAGATTCTGTCTGAGCTTGAAAACTAAAACAAAAAGCGACTAAAAGGAGGGAAAAAACTTTTTTCATTAATACATATCTAAAACTGCACAAACATTTGCTTTCGCGTGGTCAGCAACACTAATTCCAACTTTTGAATATTCAGGATTCAAACAGTTAATTCGGTGACCTAAACTTGGAACACCGTGATCGATTAACAACTGCATTGCGATGTGTTTTCCAGTCGCCATATCGTAAGCACAACATTCAGCATAGTTTCCAGTAGCACATTTTTTGCGTTTATGTCCCATGTATCCAGACGCACCTTGTTCTGCAGCGAAACAGCTTGCAAATTCTTGTAAAGCTTCATCGTAAACAAATGGCGCCATCGGTTCAAGTTCATTCAATTCGTCTATCAAAGACTCGATGTAAGGAGAATCTTCCAATAATTTCACATAAGCATCACTTGGTGGTTCGTATTT
Organism: Crocinitomicaceae bacterium; assembly: GCA_044372955.1. GTDB lineage: Bacteria > Bacteroidota > Bacteroidia > Flavobacteriales_D > Crocinitomicaceae > UBA952. The sequence goes on from JBILQY010000055.1 coordinate 10,301, forward strand.
CTTTACTTCTATCTCAACGAATTTTTTGGGATACATTCGAGCTAAATTGATATACATCACAGCTTCTTTCTCGACGTCTGTTAAATCAGCCACTTTTGCTAAGGTATTGGCTTTTGCAAGTTCTTCCTTCGTCCAAGTCTGTGCGAAATTGGTGAAAGAGATTAAAAGGATTAGGGTTGTTAGGAGTTTCATTTTTTTTGATTTTAGGATATTATGAGGGAATGATTAATGAGTGAATGAGAAATGAGGGAATGGTATTTCTCGAAGTAAGATTTAAGACCTCCCCCTTTGAAGTCTGACGACTCTGACGAGTATCAGACTCCGTCAGAGGGGGACTGAGGGGGATGACTAAAAT
>JBILQY010000209.1:0-5160 GCA_044372955.1 Crocinitomicaceae bacterium
AAATCCTTCGAAGGAGCAATGAACTTTGCTATCCTACGTTCTATTACAGACACAGCAATAAAAAACGGACAAAACGTGCTTAATGCATTGTTCGTGGTTGCTGAGTTGGAAGTTACTGATTAGTTACTTTCATTTAATAGGGACTTGGATGGAGAATTTTTCATTGATGAAATTAAAAAAGGAAATCTTAACGCTAAACAGTTTGCCGAATTTCAGGATTTTAGAGCTCATTATTCTACTAAAAACACTAAATATAAAAACCATTATTATTGCCAATGGATGTCGAATTTAGGTGCTTTAAAAGGAGTTTAGTTGAAGACGTAAATCGGAGAAGAGCTGAAATTGGATTAGGTACTTATGAGCAAAGAATTAAAGAGTTAAATTATTTTTTTGCCTGCAGAAAAGAATCTAAAGTAATTTCTTCATTGACAAATGTTGCTATATTTTATTGAAAAATTAAGTTTTTAAAAAAGGGAAATCGAAGAATGAACATTTTTATTTTGTGCTCGAAAATAGATATTCCACATTTTTTCATCAAATTACAAATATGGAACTCGAATTGGGCCCTTTCTTGAGGGGAGATTTGAGTGTTGGGCTGAGGTTTAGGATTTGATTTCATCAAGTAGAATTTTAAAAATAGAACAATAATTACATCCTTTTTTCTCCTAGTTGTTCAATTAGAAATTAGTGCTATAAGTGTATTTATCACCTTAAAATTGATAGATAAATACACTTATGGCTTCATTTTATATCCTTTATTTTGTACTTATAAGTGTATTTATCTCTATATTTGTTTCGATAAATACACTTATAGATGATAGGTAGAAAAGAACAAACACAAGCAATGAAGGATGTTTTGAAAGCAAAAAACGCTTCATTTGCTGCTATTACAGGTAGAAGGAGAGTTGGAAAAACTTTTCTTGTTCATGAAGTTTATAAGGATAATTTTTGCTTTACCGTATCTGGCATTCAAAACGCTAAATTGAATGTTCAACTTAATAATTTTGTACAGAAAATTGGCGAGTATAGTAATGGTGAGTTTACGCTCAAAAAAGCGAAAGATTGGCAAAGTGTTTTTTTTCTTTTCAAGTCGTATCTTCAAAGTTTGCCAAAGAACAGAAAGCAAGTAATATTCATCGATGAACTACCTTGGATGACTACTTCTAAATCAGGCTTCATTCAATTGTTAGCTCATCTTTGGAACGATTATCTTTCACAAGAAAAGCACTTTATTTTGGTAGTTTGTGGTTCAGCAACTTCTTGGATTACCAATAAAATCATAAATGATAAAGGTGGATTTCACAACAGAATCAATTTACCAATTCATTTGAAACCCTTTACCTTAGCAGAAACAAAAGCGTTTTTGGAAAGAAAGAAAATAAGTTTTTCTCCCTCAGGAATAGCAGAATTACATATGGTTTTAGGTGGCTTACCTTATTATTTGGAGCAAATAAAAAGAGGTGAAAGTGTTTCTAAAGCCATCGAAAGAATTTGTTTTTCTGAGACTGGAACCCTTAAGTATGAATACCAAAATTTATACAAAGCACTTTTTACCAATTGGGAAAATCACGAGGCAATTGTTGCCTGTCTAGCTGCTGCTCATCAAGGGTTATCTAGGGAGCAATTAGTTGCAAAATCAAAAATTAAAGCGGGAGGACCTTTTACAAGAGCGATGAAGGATTTGGTTTTAACGGGATTTGTTGAAGAAATCACTCCTTTTGGAAAACGAAAACGCGGAACTCACTACCGCTTAATGGATGAATTTTCTGTTTTTTATCATCGCTTTATGAAAGGTAATAAAAAGAAAGACGCTTCTATTTGGCAGCAAATTTCACAATCTCAATCATACAAAATCTGGCGAGGATTTGCTTTCGAAACGCTGTGTATGAAGCATATCTCAGAAATAAAATCAGCAATGGGAATTAAAAATGTTTATACCGAAGTTTCAAGCTTTTCAAAAATAGGAACAACTGCTGAAACTGGTTTTCAACTCGATTTGATTATTGATAGAAAAGACCAAGCAATTAATCTATGTGAATGTAAATTTTATGAGAGTAATTTCGAGATTACAAAGAAGTACGCGCAAGAGATTAAACTCAGAAAATCACGGTTTAAAGCAGAAACGAACACAAAAAAAATGTTGCTAAATACATTTATATCGAATGAGGATTTAGTTGAGAACGAACATTCATTGGAAGTTGTAGATGTCTTCATTCATCTCAGTGAATTGATGTGAGTAAATAGTTGATAAACAGATTTACATTTCTAGTAGTGATTAATAATTAGCGTAGTAAATGGCTAAAATTGTATTTAAAAATAGCATTATAAGTGTATTTATCTCTTAAAGAAAGGTAGATAAGTACACTTATAACCCAAAAAATGATGTGGGTTTCATTTCAACTCGCCAAAACATCCAACACATGTAATAATTCTGCGTTAATTTCTTGATGGTGTTTGGTTGCTTTATCAAAGGACGTTTTAGAAATCGATTGATTCACAATTCCAATCATCAAATTACTTTCTTTGTTGACAAGCGCTTCCACAGCGGCAAGACCCAAACGACTTGCCAAAACACGATCCATACAAGAAGGACTTCCGCCACGCTGAATGTGACCCAATGTTGCCACTCGCATATCGTAATGAGGACATTTTTCCTTTACTTGTTTTGAAATTTCGTATGCTCCACCTGCCTCATCTCCTTCTGCAACAACAACAATCATAGACGATTTCGCGCGTTTCCAATCTTTATTTAAGGTTGTAATCAAAGCATCAACATCCGTCACCGTTTCGGGAATAAGAATCCCTTCAGCACCTCCTGCAATTCCACTTCGAAGCGCAATCAAACCAGCATCGCGTCCCATTACTTCTACAAAAAACAAACGATTGTGAGAATCTGCTGTGTCTCTAATTTTATCAATCGCCTCCATTGCTGTATTGATGGCAGTGTCATAGCCGATACAAAAATCCGTTCCGTATAAATCATTGTCAATCGTGCATGGAATTCCAACTATTTTCAAGTCAAATTCACTCGAAATAATGGACGCACCCTTAAATGTACCATCGCCACCCAAAACAATCAGTCCGTCGATATCATTTTTTTGCAAGTTTTCAAAAGCAATTTTTCTGAATTCAGGATGCATAAAACGCTCACTTCTAGCTGATTTCAAAATCGTTCCACCTCTTTGAATGATGTTACTTACATCGACAGAAGTTAATTCTTTGATTTCATTATCAATCAAACCATCATAGCCGCGGTAAATCCCAAAAACTCGACGATTGTGGTAGATTCCAGCACGCACAATCGCACGGATTGCTGCATTCATTCCCGGTGAATCACCTCCTGATGTTAAAATGGCAATGTTTTTCATTTTGTAATTATTAATGCTTCCTCAAAGTTAAGGGTAAAAGGAATTGATAGATTTAAAATCGTTTCTAATGATATCAAAATATATAAATTGAGTATCGAAAAAAGCTTTTTTAGTTACTTTTACCGTATCTAAAATCAATCAAAATGAAAAGAATAGTTTTTTTAAGTTTATTAGTAATCAGTATTTTAACTTCTTGTGCCAAAGAAAACGCATCAGACGTTAACCAGGATAAAATTTACACCGACTACGAAGTCTTTTACAATCAAAATACAGACAAAACATGGGTTGTAGCTAAATTCCGTTTTGGAGGACCAACTGGAACTATTCTAGAATTAGATTCGACTTCTTACGTCACTTTTAACGGCGATACTTTAGCTTATACTCCGCTTTATACTGGACATTTTAAAGAGTACGCAGGGAGGATTACCTCAGGCTCGTTTAAATATGAAAATGTTAACGGTCAAATCTTTGTCAATAGCATTCCTGCTGTGGACGTTTTGGCTTTTGCTTCCGATTTTGATACGTTGAAAAAAACACAAGCACAAACAATAACTTGGGTTGGTACTCCTCTTGGATCGAATGAGACTGTTGGTGTTTTAATTGGAAATGGTGCATGGGGACAAGCGGCTTTAGCACTTCAAGACCTAGACGGAGCAACAAATTTAGTTTTAGGAATTCCTCAAATGACGTCTTTATCTATTGGTAATTCTACAGTTTACATGGATCGTCAACATGAACTAGACGTTTTTGAAGGAACATCCAAAGGAGGTAAAATACGTGCGAAATACAGAGCATTGAACAAAGTGGTGCAAGTGGTAAATTAATCCATCCATCGTTTATTTTTTCAGTTTCAAATAACAACTCAATATGATTAAAAAAATCATCGTTTCGGTTTTTATAGGATTTACATTTTCAAATGTTTTTTATGCTCAAAATCTTATAAAGCCTTCACAATCAGAAATTTCAAACCTACCAGAATGGGCAAAAAAGATGTATTCTGAAAATCCTTCCATTTTTGAAGTAGATGAATTATACAAAAACTATTTCCAAACACATCCATTTGTAAAAAGCTATCACACACAATATTACAAACGTTGGCGAAGAAAATTCTTGAATTACATAGACGCTAATGGTTTTATCCAATATCCTTCTGTTGAACAATTGAAGGCAGAAGAAAAAGCTTATCGATTAAAACAAAACAACCAAAAATCTTCTAATTGGACAATTGTCGGACCAATAACAAATTACCAAGAAGGTGGCGCTCAAGGTTCTGGTCAAACCAATGTTTACAGCTTTGATCAATGTGAAGCACAACCTTCAATCCTCTTTTGTGGAACTGAGCCTGGTGAAGTCTATAAGAGTGTTGATGAAGGTTTAAATTGGAGTTTAGTGTCAAAAAATGAAAATTTTGGAAGTGGTGTAACAGCTGTTGAAGTGCATTTTTCTAATCCTAATATTGTTTTTGCAGGAGGAAATAATGGGATTTTTCGCTCCATAGATGGCGGACAAAATTGGTCGAATGTACTGCCCAATTCCAATTTTGGGGTAAATGAAATTCTGATCAATCCATTGAATGACCAACTCGTTTTAGCTTGCACAGACAAAGGAACTTATCGCTCAATTGATGGTGGAACAAATTGGATTTTACTTTTTTCAAACAAATCGTACGATGTCAAAGCCAACACAGCCGACGCTTCTATTTTATACCTTGTAAGAAATAATCCTACAACGATTTCAGCAGAATTTTTGAAATCAACAGATTTTGGTGCAACATGGACAGTTCAATCTACTG
>JBILQY010000250.1:0-4435 GCA_044372955.1 Crocinitomicaceae bacterium
TATCTAATCGGTGAATCAAAAGCAGATGATTTTGGGTATATCGGAGTTTATAAAAGTGAAGATGGTGGTTCAAGTTGGTCGCTTCCAAGTGGTCAAGTGGGTGGACCCTATTCCCCTGAACACAAAAACCTAGCAATTGGTTGGCCAGAATGGACTTATCACCAGGGATTTTACAACTGTGCTTTAATGGCTTCATCTTCTAATCCAAATGAAATTTTAGTTGGTGGATTGAATTTATATCGTTCGTTAGATGGAGGACAAACATTCTCTTCTGTTTCTGGATATGTTGGCGGACCTTTAAGCTTACACGTTGACATGCAGGATTTTAGAGTAATTGGAAACAAAACTTGGATTACTACAGATGGAGGTGTTTACAGCTCTACCGATTTTTTCACAAGTAATTATGAATTTAAAATGTCAGGTGTTCATGGGTCTGATTATTGGGGTTTTGGTAGCGGCTGGAATGAAGATATTTTGGTTGGAGGATTATATCACAATGGAAATTTAGCGCATTTTGATAATTATGGACAAGGAAACTTTTTAGAATTAGGTGGTGGTGAAGCACCAACAGGTTATGTGAATCCAGGACAAAATAGAAAAACGTATTTCTCTGATATTGCAGGAAAAATAATTCCAGTTAACCTCAATGATCCGATTGCGAATGCACCTTTTGGAATGGCACCGAATGAAAGTTATTATGCCGCAGAATCAAGTGAAATGGAGTTTCATCCGAATTGTTATGCTATCGCTTACATCGGAAAAGACAATTCCATTTGGAAAACTACTGACGGTGGCGCGTCCTTCAACCTTCTTTTTACTTTTGGAAATACTACCAATTCACAAGTGAAGTACATTGAAGTTTGTTCAAGCAATCCGAATGTAATTTACTTAAGTCAGCAACCTGCCTCTGGTTCAAATGGAAAGATTTGGAAAACTTCAGACGGTGGTGTTTCCTGGGTAGAATTAAACAAACCAAGTGGAAATAGTCGCAGAATTTTGTTGGCACATAATCCATTAAATGAAAATCACCTTTGGATAGCTTATCCTGATGGTTCAAATGGATTCAAAATTTTCAAAACGATGAATTCAGGTCAATCTTGGGAAAATTGGACTTCTTCCGTTTTTCTTAATGAATCGATTCAAACCATTGCCCCTATCGCTGGAACGGATGGTGGAATTTATATTGCTACTGACAAGGCGGTTTATTACCGAAATAATTCAACTCAGTTTCAAATAGACAACTCTGGCTTACCCTTATTTACGAGTGGAAATATTCTAAAACCATTTTACCGCGATGGAAAAATCAGATTAGCAACTTACGGCAAGGGAATTTGGGAAAGTGCATTAACTGAACAACCAAGTTTTCCGATTGCTCGAGCGATGGTTGATAAATTAATCCAAGAAGTAGTATGTGAAATTGACTCTTTTTATTTTGAAGATTATTCTTTTTTAAATCACACAAATGCATCATGGAATTGGACATTCCCAACTGGAAATCCAAGTACTTCGAACCAAAGAAATCCAGCAGTTTTATTCAATCAAAGTGGAACGCATACTGCCATTCTCCAAATAACAGATGGCAATGGAAATACAGCGAGTGATACAATTGAGGTTGAATTGAATTTCTTTAGTTTGCCTACCGCTATTCAAGAAGGATTTGAAGGTCAGTTTTTACCAAATGGTTGGAGTGTAAATAACCCAAACAATGACGCACAATGGTCGGTTTCATCAACAGTTGGCGGATTTGGAAATTCAAGTAAATCTGCCCTTTTTGATAATTACAATCAAGATTCTCAAGGTAATTCCGATGATTTAATACTGAATTTTTCTTCAAGTTCTATTTCAACAAATCCCTACTTAAAATTTGATGTTGCTTATGCGCGTTGGGGAAGTGTAAACAGCGATACTTTGGAAGTTCTTGCATCAACCGATTGTGGTGAAAGCTATCAATCGCTTTATCTAAAAGGCGGAACAGATTTGTCCACTTCGCCAGACTTTCAAGATTTCTTTGTTCCTAGTGCATCGCAGTGGCGCACAGATTCCATTGATTTGACTGCTTTCGCAAATGAAAACAACCTCCAAATTGCATTTAGAAATATAGGTAGATATGGTAATGTATTATACTTAGACAATGTAAATATTGGGAATTTTGTTAATCTGAATGAATCAAAATTTACAACTCCTTCGATTTTCCCAAATCCAGTTATAGCTGGAAATGAACTGACTATTCAATTAGATGGCGAATTCTCTTACTGTTTATTTGATGCTAAAGGTGCAAAAATTCAAATACAAAATGCGAAAGACAAACTTCAAATCGTTGTGCCGAATCAATTATCAAGTGGAATTTATTTGGTACAAATTCAGACAACAAACCGAATTTGGAACCAACAGGTTAGTATTTTAAAATAACTCAAATCATATTTTACAACACTTTCATAATCGAGATTAGTGTAATAACTAGAGAAATCAGCCGTGAAACAGCCGTGAGTTATTTAATTAACCAATCATAAAAAAAGACCGATATCACTACCGGTCTTTTATTCTTTTCTGCAGATACAGATTTAATTCACGATTAATCTCTTATAATCTGAATAGTTTCAATTGTATCCCCTTGACGAATAGCATCAATCACATCTAAACCTTCAGTCACAATACCAAAACAAGTATGTACTCTATCTAAATGTGCTGTGTTTCTTCTTGAGTGACAAACAAAAAACTGTGAACCACCTGTATTTTTTCCAGCATGTGCCATTGATAGCACACCTCTATCGTGAAATTGATTTTCTCCAGTTAACTCACAATCGATTTTATAACCTGGTCCACCTGTTCCTGGCATACCGCTTGCACCATCACGTGTGTTTGGACATCCGCCTTGAATAACGAAATCAGGAATAACACGGTGAAATTTCAAACCATCATAATAACCTGATTCAGCAAGTTTTACAAAGTTTGCAACTGTATTCGGAGCGTCTTTGTCGTAAAAATTTACGTGCATTTCTCCTTTACTTGTTTTGATAATACCTTTCATTTCAAATTTTTCACGAAATTAATTCTAGTTTTTTATACTCAAACATAGAGTTTTAAACAATTAGATAGTTACATGTCTGTTGAAAACTTAGTTAATAACGAATTAACATTGAACCTAAGACAGCAAACCTTGTTGAGTAATTTTGTAATTAGACCAATTATTAAAACGATATAGATGTTTAGCACATTCATAAAAAAGAAACTTGGCGATAATCAAGTCGCGAATGTTTTCATCAATGCTATCTTTGATAGTGTTGACAAAGGATTTAAGGAAGTTGCTTCTATCATAAATGAAGATCCCGCATTTGTTACTTGTCCAAATATTACTGAAAAACACAACGGTGAGTTTAGTCTAATTGTGATTGTTGGGAATTTATCTTTTTTAGAAAGTACATTTGAAGCTGATCAAGCAGCACGAGTAGAAAATTTAATCTTCGAAAAATTGGCAAAAATGTACGAAATGGATATTAATGCTTTCAAAAACTTAATTCGCGATTATCAAAGTTTTATTACTCGTGTTAATCACCCTTCTAAAAACTGGATTTACGGTATGTCAAAAGCTGTTTTTCATAAATACAAATTGAATGATTTTCAAGATGAATATTTTAGAAGAATGCAAGCGCCAAATCCACTTTTCTTAAAAAGAATGGATGAAGTGATGAGTAACTTTATCTGGAACTGGGACGCTTTCTTTAAAAAATACAGAATATAACACCTTACTTAGTTAATATAAAAAGGCGGAGCAATTTAATTGTTCCGTTTTTTTTTACCAGAATTTTACCCCTAAAACGCCAAATGACACAGCAAAAACTCTAACTTCGTCAAAAAAAAATCCATGCAAGTTTGTGTTTATTGTGCCTCAAGTGGGCAAATCCATCCGGAATATTTTGAAGCAACAGCAAAGTTGGCTAAAGATTTTGCCATCAATGGTGTCTCAGTGGTTTTTGGTGGAGGTTCTTCCGGTTTAATGGGACAATTAGCAGACTCAATTATAGAAAATGGAGGAACAATCAAAGGAATTATGCCTGAATTCATGAATGAAGTTGAATGGGGGCACCGCGGTGTTTCAGACTTTGTTTATACCCAAACAATGCACGAACGCAAGTCAAAGTTTTTAGAAGGAACAGATGCGTTAGTTGCACTTCCTGGGGGAACTGGAACCTACGAGGAACTGTTTGAAGCAATAACATTAAAGAAACTCGGGCAATTTACTAAACCAATTATCATTTTAAATACACGAGGTTACTATGAACCTTTTCGTCAATTAATGGAACATGCTGTACGCGAAAAATTTATGTCAGAAGACCATCAGGAAATATGGCAAATAGTTGACGAACCTGAAGCCGTTTTGGCAGCAATTGAAAATGCGCAAGAATGGATAAAAGATTTAAAAGACGCAGGGAAAATG
>JBILQY010000003.1:0-24995 GCA_044372955.1 Crocinitomicaceae bacterium
TTGGGCAAATTTACCTTGGGAAGATCGTGCTGCCATTTTCTTGAAAGCTGCTGATTTATTGGCTGGTCCTTTTCGTGATAAAATGAATGCCGCTACTATGTTGGCGCAATCTAAAAATGTATTTCAAACTGAAATTGATGCAGCTTGCGAGTTGATTGACTTTTTTAGATTCAATGTACAATACATGACACAAATCTATAAAGAGCAACCAGAATCGTTGCCAGGTATGTGGAATCGTTTAGAATACAGACCGTTAGAAGGTTTTGTTTTTGCAATTACTCCTTTTAATTTTACTTCCATTGCTGCGAATTTGTGTGCTGCCCCTGCAATGATGGGAAATGTAGTTGTTTGGAAACCTGCTGATTCACAAGTGTATTCTGCACAAGTAATCATGGAGTTATTTAAAGCAGCTGGTGTTCCTGATGGCGTTATCAATATGGTAACCGTTGACGGACCTGTAGCTGGTGATGTTGTATTTCAGAACAGACATTTCGCAGGTTTACATTTTACGGGTTCAACAGGCGTATTTAGACATTTATGGAAAGAAATAGGAACTAATTTAGATAAATACAGAACTTACCCACGTATTGTTGGTGAAACAGGCGGAAAAGACTTTATTATTGCTCATAAATCTGCTGTTGCTGCTGAAGTTGCAACTGCTATGTCACGTGGAGCTTTTGAATTCCAAGGACAAAAATGTTCAGCTGCTTCAAGAGCTTATATTCCTAGTAATATTTGGCCGGAAGTGAAACGCATTTTTGTAGAGCAAGTGAATTCTTTCAAAATGGGAACACCTGACGATACGTCGAATTTCATTAATGCTGTAATTGACGAACGAGCTTTTGATAAAATCGCTGGTTACATCGATTTTGCTAAATCTCAATCTGATGCAGAAATCATTACAGGTGGAAATTACGATAAGTCTTCAGGATATTTCATTGAACCAACAACTATTGTAACGACTAATCCAAAATTCAGAACGATATGTGAAGAGATTTTTGGTCCAGTTTTGACTGTTTATGTTTATGATTCTGAGCAATTTGAGGAAACATTGGAATTACTAGATGACACTTCAGAATATGCCTTAACAGGTTCGATTTTGTCGCAAGATCGTTATGCTATTAACTTAGCTACTCGCAAATTAGAACATGCTGCTGGAAATTTCTACATCAATGACAAACCAACAGGTGCAGTTGTAGGACAACAACCATTTGGTGGTGCTAGAGGTTCAGGTACAAATGACAAAGCGGGTGCAATGATGAACTTATTACGTTGGACATCAGCAAGAACAATTAAAGAAACATTCGTTCCACCAACAGATTATAAATATCCATTTTTGGGATAATTAATTGTTTTATTCTTTATTCATTAAAGGCAACTTTTGGATTATAGATTCTAAAGTTGCCTTTTTTATTGATAGAACAACAAATTTCACTAAGTTCTTTTTTAAAATTTTCCAGACCGAGATTAGGAAAATTTTTATGTAAATCAACCAATTCTGTTTGAGTAATACCAAATTCCACACAAACTGTCGCAAATAAATTCTATGTGGAATATTGCCTCCGCCACGGCTGAATGACTTTCATTTGAATTTTAATACGACACTATATGTCTCCGTCGGTATTATTTAATATTACCTTGAAGTAGTTCATGTACTGGAAATATTAAGTCCGCATTTTCACCCCAAACAATGTTTCCATCTTCAATTTTAAACTTTTTAAAATTTGTTTCAATAAGATATTTGTCGGTCTGTGGGTGAGGGTTTCTTTTTAAAAAATCGCCAACATTGATAATTTTTTCAGTTTCATCATTGAAGCTTAGTTTCACACTTAGATTTCCAACGTATTCAGCTTTGGTAATGTTAATTATTGACATTTTACTTAGTTATAGTTTATTTCTTCCCACTCCATTTCTCCTGATTTAAAAATCGACCAATATCTAAAATGTCATTTCTTACTTGGTTTACTTCTTTGAATTTGTGCAATTTGGAGAGCTCATCTTTTAATTGAAATAACTTGTTGTAATTTTCGCGTAATTTAGAATAGAAATCATCAACGGTTTCTTCATGTTGCTTGTAGGGCGTGTAATATATACTGATTTCATTAAGCAAGGATAAAAATTGAAATCGGTCTTCAACTGTTTGAAATTCTGATTCAAAATTCTTTTGGTATTCGATTAATTCTTTGTTTTTATTATCCAATAGTTGAAGCAATTCTCTTTCTTCATCTCTCAAATCCGCTGCCTTTTGATATTGCTGGTTTCGAATGCATTCTTTCTTTTCAATTAATATTGAAGTCAATTTCAGTTTGATTTCAAGGATTTCTTTTTTTTCTAATAGGTAATTCATAGTTCTTTTTTAATTAAGGTTAAATTCAAAAAATACATAATTCATATCGCACAGATTGATGCGTGTAATTAAGCCATTTTCCACTTCTATAAATTGACTCACCTTTTGTGTTGTGCCATTTTGAAATTGTTGTGTGATTACTAAACAAGGCACTAATACATGACTTGTCCATGTCGATGACATAAAAAGTTTAGCCTCAATTTGAGTGTTAGCTTTTTGTAGTTTCAAGGTGTTTAACTTTTCGCTGAAATAATCTATAAATGCTTGTTTTCCAACGATGGTTTCAAATACCCACATAGAATTGTATTCGACTGCTTCATGTAAAAAAATGTTGAGTTTACTTGAATCCAAAGAATTCCAACAGGTAGCATACATCTTTAGTATTTCTGTCATTGAAAAGTGATTATTCGTTTTCATCTATTAATTTTTAGATTTTGCAACATCCATTGGGTGAGGAACGGTTATCCATTTCGCATAATCAATTCCATAAAAATTGAAATAAGTTCCCGGTGCTTCTTTTTCAATGATGTCAATTTTTGTTGTGCCTAATGGCAAAGCTGGAAAAATCAATGAATAAGTGTGATATTCTCCTTTTTTCTTGAAATAATGTTTGATAGGAGCAATAGGAATTCCAATCGCGCGAATGAGTCTGTATTTCATTGTCGACCCGACAGGAGTAATAAAAGCATTTTTTTCCATTTGAATCCAGCCGCCATTATCGTAAACAAAAGGTGAGCGATAAATGAAATCAATGCGCGTGTGTTCACTTGTGATTTCAATGCTTTTAAGTCGATGGCTCAAATTATGATCCAATGCATTCGGATTGTACAGTTTGATTTTGGTTGAAGTTTCCGATTCGCGAACAACTTCGATTTGTTTTTCAATTTTCGTTTCCATAGTTTTCAATTTTATGCAACAAAGGAAAAACATCACTCCGCCCTCTATTTACGGAGTGAAAAATAATTTGTACTTTTATTTCACAGGTATCAAAACACATTCAATTTAAACCATCAGAAAGTTTATGCCAATCAATAAAAATGCTTTTCGACGTTACCAAATCATTGATCAACTTGTCAGAAATAAAATGCGCTCGTATCCAACGATGCAAGAAATAGTCGACGCTTGCTACGATAAATTACGAATTGATGTATCTCCCGAAACGATTCAAAAAGACATGAATAAAATGCGTCAATTACCTCCAGATGGGTTGGATGCACCAATTTACTACGACAAGACATTTAAAGGTTATGCTTATTCAGACCCCGATTATGTGATGGGTGGTGTTTCGTTGTCTGAAAACGACATTGATGCGATTAAAGAATCAATTGAGTTAATTCAAATCATTGGTGGTTCTCGAATGAGTGAAAAGTTCAACAGTGCGATGGAAAAAATTCTATCTACACTTTTAGAAGAAAACCCAAGCGGAAAGAAAAAACAAGCATATTTACAAACGATGTCGCCACCAAAATCGCGTGGTTTTGAGCATTTCGATTTGTTTTACAATGCCTGTAGAAATAAAACGCCTATTTCATTTGTGCATTACAACTATAGAAAAAGAGACTTCAATGCCATAACCATTCATCCATTTTTAATCAAAGAATTTGAAAACAAATGGTACATTATCGGTTATTCAGAAAAGCACAAGGCCGTTCGCACTTTTGGAATGGATCGCGTTTTTGAACCATTCCGATTAAAGAAACCTTTTATTCAAGTAGATAAATCGTTGGTGGAAAAACAAGCCGATGATTACTATGGTGTTTTTCCTATTCCAAATCAAAAAAAACAAGGCGTCAAAATCCGTGTGAGTGCTATTGCAACAAATTATTTTGAAGCATATCCCATTCATTCAAGTCAGAAGATAAAAAAAGAACCAGATGGTTATTCAATTGTCACTTTTCAATTGACTCCAACGATTGAATTAACACGTCTATTCTTATCCCACGGCTACCACGTTGAGATTATTGAACCCCTTTGGCTGAAAGAATTTACTGAAAATCTAAAATAACATGGCATTAAAAAATCACTCGCTACTATTTGAAGTTCCTCAACTTGAAGAGGAAATACAAAACCCCAAAATGCTACGTATCCTTCTCACACAAGAATTCACTCAAATAGATTTTGGCTACACCACACCTTGGTATTATGAAAAAGGAGGATGGATTAAAATTGCTCCAAGAACTTTCATACAAGCCCAAGATTCGCCTGAAAAATATTACCTAAAAAAAGCCGTTGGAATTGGATTGTCTCCAAAACGAAGTAATTTTAAATCAACCGAAGATTGGCAATTTTTTACGCTTTATTTTGAACCCATTCCTAAGATGGATTGCTTACTCGATATGATTGAAGCAACAAATCCAACTTCAAATGATTTCAATTTTTATGGAATAGAATTGAAGATGAGTGAAGGAATTCAGGTTTATTAAAACCTAATGAAAATAAATTTAGGTTGATGTACTTCTTAATTTTTCTCTTCTTATGTTCTTAATGCTTCGTTAAATACCCAAGTTTTCAAATGAAATAACCTCAATTCAACGAGAACAATTATTTTCGTAAATCTAAAATTCTTAAAAAATGAAATTTACCTTTTTAAAATCTGCTTTTCTATTCATTTACCTTTCTGTTTTTGTGGCGCGCGCCGAAGAAGGAATGCTTATCCCATCTTTGATTGCCGCTTTCGAATCAGATATGAAAGCAAAAGGTATGAAATTGTCAGCTGCTGAAATCTACAGTATCAATTCAAAGAGCTTGAAAGATGCTATCCTTCAATTTGGTGGAGGTTGCACAGCAGAATTGGTTTCAAAACAAGGATTGCTATTGACAAATCATCATTGTGGATACTCGCAAATTCAATCGCATTCTTCGTTGGAAAAAGATTACTTAAAAAACGGATTTTGGGCAAAAACGAAAGAAGAAGAATTACCAAATCCTGGATTGACTGCTTTGAGAATTGTACGTATTGAGGATGTGACTGCTACAGTTTTGGCTGGCGCAAGTTCTAAAAACGACCAAGCAACCATTCAAGCAAACATTAAAAAATTGTGTGCAGCAGCTGTTGTTGGAACGCATTACGAAGCTGAAATCAAGCCGTTTAACTATGGAAATGATTACTATATGATGGTGAAAGAAACGTTTTTAGATGTTCGATTTGTTGGGACTCCTCCTAATTCAATTGGAAAATTTGGTGGCGATACAGACAACTGGGTTTGGCCAAGACATACAGGCGATTTTTCTGTTTTCAGAGTTTATGCTGGAAAAGACAACAAACCGGCACCTTATTCAAAGGACAACAAACCTTATGAGCCGCTTCATTTTTTACCGATTTCATTTAAAGATAGAAAAGTAGGTGATTTTACGATGGTATATGGTTTTCCCGGACAAACAGAGCAACATGTGGTTTCTAGCTACTTGAAATTTATCGTCGACAAAGAACGTCCAGCGCGTATCAAAATGCGCGATTTGTCATTGGAAGCAATCAATGAAGGGATGAAAAGCTCCGATTTAATCCGTATTCAATATTCTGCAAAGCAGGCAAGTATAGCCAACGCTTGGAAAAAATGGATTGGACAAATTGATGGATTAAAACAATTAGATGCTGTTTCCATAAAAGTGGAGCAAGAAAAGAAATACGTAGAAAGTGCAAATTCAAAAGCAGAATGGAAAAAATACGCAGAGGTTGTTGCTAAAATGAATACCTTGGTTGCTGCAAAATCCGATTTAGAATTCAAATATGCAATGGGAGTTGAGTACATTTCTGTTGGGCCTGAATATTTTAAATTGGCACGTTCACTGAATGATTTGATTACCAACTACACAAAATACAAAGAGAATGGTGAATTGAAATCAGTTATTGATAAATTAAAAACAAGTGCAGAAGGATTCTTTAAAAATTACGATGCGAAGGTGGACGAGAAAATTTTCTCACTTCAAACAGCAGAATATTACAAACAATTAAAAATTGAAACGAAAGAACCAGCTGATATTTACGCATCGTTTTTAGCAAAGGCAATTTATTCTAAATCTATCTTTACGAATAAAGAACGCTACTTAGCTTTCCTTGATAAATTTTCAGATAAGAGCGTTAAGAAAATTACTGCTGACCTCGGTTTTGCGCATTACACGAAACACTTAAACGAATTTAGAAACAACGTACTTCCAGGATTTCAAGCCTATCAAACTGAAATGACTGCTTTGCTACAGCTTTATGTAGAAGGGAAATTTGTGATGTTTCCAGATGCTAAACATTGGCCAGATGCAAACAGTACACTGCGAATTACTTATGGTCAATTGGAAGGTTCATCACCAACAGATGGGATGATGTACACAGAACATACAACCTTAGATGGAATTGTTGTAAAATACAATACCGGAAATCCAGACTTTGAATTGCTTCCAAGAATGTTAGAATTACACGCTGCCAAAAACTATGGAGATTACGCGCAAGATGGAGAATTATGGGTATGTTTCACTGGTTCCAATCACACGACAGGTGGTAATTCTGGTTCGCCAGTTATTGATGCAAACGGTTATTTAATGGGCTTGAATTTCGATCGAACTTGGGAATCAACAATGAGTGATTATATGTTTGATGCAAGTCGTTGTAGAAACGTTGTCGTGGACATTCGCTACGTTATGTGGGTGATGGATATTTACTCCGGAGCAAAACACTTAGTGGATGAAATGACGTTAATGAAAGATTAAATTTATATTTGCTTTTTGTTTTTAAAAATTACTATTGAATTTCCCTATATGAAGAACGTATTTCTAGCCTTATTTGTATTCGTTATTGGAGTATCAAATGCGCAAGTTTCCAAAATTGTGGAAGGATATTTAGACGATTACAAAACCAAACGAGATGCTGAAAAGGTAGATTTAACCTTGAAATCAGTGAAGTCAGGGAAAATTTTCAAGGCTCGAACAGATGAAAACGGGAGATTTGTTTTCAAAAATGTACCAATTGGTAAATGTGAACTAACAATCGCAGATAGAGATTACCGCCCAGAAACATTTAAGTTTGAAACCAACCAAGATCACCTTGAACATTTCACTTTTGGACAACCATTTTTTGTTAATCTTAAAGTTTCTTGGTTGTTTAATTGGGGAGATAGAACAGTTACGTTAAAATCTGGAAAAAAATACGTTCAAGAACATTTTTGGTCTCACGTTTTAGCTAAGGTAATTCTTAGTATTTATGGCCTTTGTTTGTTGTTGATTTTCTATTACAGCTGCGTGCAAATGACTTTAGCTGTTGCTTACGTTCGCAATCGCAAGAAGAAGAAAGCAGAGATAAAGCCAGTTTATGACCCAAAAACTACACCTTCTGTTACAGTTCAATTGCCGATGTTCAATGAAATGTACGTTGCAGAAAGAATTATTGACACAATTGCTGAATTTGACTATCCAAGAGATCGCTTTCAAATTCAAGTTTTAGATGATTCAACGGATGAAACGAAAGATATCATCGCCAAAAAAGTAGCAGAAGTTGCTGCAAGAGGGATCAATATTCAACATATTCACAGAACAGACAGAACAGGTTACAAAGCTGGCGCGTTAGACAAGGCGATGGATAGGGTAGAAGGTGAATTTATCGCGATTTTTGATGCCGATTTCGTTCCAGACAAAGATTTCTTGAAACGCACAATGCCTTATTTTAAAGATGGAATTGGTGTCGTTCAAACACGTTGGGGACATTTGAATAAAACGTATTCTTTGTTGACAGAATTACAAGCTTTTGGTTTGAATGGTCACTTTGCGATTGAACAAGGAGGAAGAACAGCTAATGGACATTACATCAACTTCAACGGAACCGCTGGAATCTGGCGTAAAACGTGTATTGAAGACGCTGGAGGTTGGGAACACGACACCATCACTGAAGATTTAGACTTGAGCTACCGCGCACAAATGAAAGGTTGGAAATTCGCTTATTTAGAAGATGTAGAAGCGCCTGCTGAATTACCAATAACTATGTCGGCATTAAAAAGTCAACAACATCGTTGGATGAAAGGTGGAGCTGAGGTTTTCATCAAAATGTGGAAACGAATTTTAACGACAAAAGGAATTAAATTCAGCGATCGTGTTCATGGTTTAGCTCACTTATTCAATTCATCAGTATTTGTGTTCATTTTAATTCTTTCGATTTTAAGCTTATTTGTTTTGCACATCAAAGATTCATTCTCCGACTTGAATTTAGTGATTCAATTTGGTGCATTTTTCATCTCAAGTACGGTATTTTTAGCGTTCTACTATTGGAATTCTTACCGCGACAAAAACGGAAGTGGTTTCTCTAATTTCATCCGTTTTGTGGGACGTTTCTTCCAATTCTTAACCGTTTCAATGGCACTATCATTAAGCAATGCTGTGGCGGTAATTGAAGGGTACTTAGGCATTAAAAGTTCATTCGTTCGAACTCCAAAATTTAACGTTGCCAAAAAAGACGAATTCAAAGGAAACAAATACGATAAAAAGAGCCTTTCGATTATCAATATCGCAGAAGGAATTTTGATGTTGGTGTTTGGATTTACGGCTGTCAATCGTGCAATCTATGGCGACTTCGGAATGGTTCCTTTTCATTTAATGCTGACAATTGGTTACGGAATTATCTTCTTCTCAACGTTGAAAGAAAATCGTGCGCCACAAGGGTAGGGTTTAGTTTAAGAAGTAAGTTTTTTACAAAAAAGAAAGAGTTAGTTTTTTTGTAATTCTTGATTTTTTCGCTCCTTTTTAGACACTAAAGTTTGCTCTTCAGTTTTTATTCCCAATCCTCTAAAAACTCATCTAAATCGCGGCGGTCTTTTTTGGTTGGTTTCCCATCTGTTTCTCTATAAACTCGTTGTGCAGCTTGATAACTCTTGTATTTTTCAATTTCTTCAATTGGTGTGATGTCTTTTATAAATTCAGTCACCAAGGCGGCACCTACACGTTTATCTAAGAAATTTAGAACTTTAAATGAAAAGATAGCTGAATTTTTATGGACATTGATAACATCGCCAATTTTAACTTCTTTTGCCGGTTTAACGTTTTCTCCGTTAATTTTGATTTTTCCCTTTGCCAATAATTCGGTGGCAACAGAACGTGTTTTGGCAAGACGAACCGACCAAATAAATTTATCCCATCTCAATTTCATTTCTCACTTTTTTCGGAAGAGAAGCAACAACTAATTCGTATGAATGGTCAATCAATTCAATAATTAACTTGTCATCAACATCTGATTGCATTTGAACTGTATTCCAATGTTTCTTACTCATATGATAACCAGGTTGAACAGCCATATAACGTTCACGAAGGTCAATTGCTTTTTCAGGGTCACATTTTAAATTGACGCTTTCAAATTCAATTGTGTCAGCTAGCGCAAACATTTTTCCTCCAACCTTAAAAACCAAAGTTACTTGATCAAAAGGAAATGTTTCTTGGACTCCTTTTTTTGAAATACAATAATCAAAAAACGAATCGAACGTCATAACTAGTGAATAGCTGGAGCGAAATCTTTAGTTCCAAGTGCATGTAACATTTTCGTATGGTCTTTCAATGCACCGTAAAATGTTTTATATGAATGATAAGGCAAGTTAAATTCCTCTGCCGTTTCTTTAACGATTTTAGAGATTTTGCTGTAATGTACATGACAAATATTCGGAAATAAATGATGTTCTACTTGAAAATTTAAACCACCAACATACCAAGAGAACAATTTAGCTTTCGGAGCGAAATTCGCTGTGTTGTATAATTGATTAACCGCCCAATCAGCTTCTACATTTCCTGAAGCATCAGGAAGTGGGTAATTTGATGAAGGAACAACGTGAGCTGGTTGGAAAATCGCTGCTAAAGTCAAACCTGCGATGAAGTGCATCACCATAAATCCAACTAAAGTTACGTACCAATGCGCAGGACTTAAAGCAAACGGTAAAATCACGAAAACTGTTCCGTATATAACTTTACTTGCTAAAATGTTAATCATGTGACGACGATAAGTGATTCCTTGCGTTTCTACTAAACCCATTTTTTTATAACGTGCCGCTTGATTGAAATCTTTTGTCACGAACCATAAAAATGTCATTAAACCATAGAAAAACCAAGCATAGATATGTTGAAAACGGTGAATTCTAAAACGTTGTTTATGTGGAGAAAAACGCAATAAAAAAGTTGGAGCGTCAATGTCTTCATCCATATCAGTAATATTGGTATAAGTATGATGTAAAACATTGTGTTGAATTCGCCAATTAGCATCATTTCCACCTAAAAGAATAAGAACGTTCCCGATAATTTTGTTTACTGTTTCATTACGAGAATAAGCTCCGTGGTTGGCATCGTGCATAACTGATAGACCTACACCAGCCATTCCTACGCCCATTAAGACCCACATTAATAAATAAACCCAGCTACTAAGACCAGACACAAATAAAAAACCAAATGGAATTAAATATAATGATAATAATGCTATCGTTTTAAAGACCATTGCTGCATTAGCGTGTCGTGTTATGTTTTTGGTTTTGAAGTAATCATTTACTCTTTGACGTAGTACTTTGTAGAATTCAGAATTGTGATCTTTGGAGAAAGATATATTTTGATAAGACATAAAAAAATTTAAAATAATTAACCAAAGTTAAGTATAAGTTAAATACAAAATGTTATCGAATGAAATATTAACAATTGAAAATTTAGACTAAACCTTGTAATGTAGAGTATTTATAATAGTGTCCATTTCTGCTCATTAGCTCGCTGTGACTACCTTGCTCAACAATTTTTCCTTTAGATATAACGATGATTTCATCGGCGTTTCTAACGGTACTTAAACGGTGAGCAATTACGAAAGAAGTTCTGTTTATCATCAGTTTTTCGAGTGCTTCTTGAACTAATTTTTCAGATTCTGTATCCAAAGCTGAGGTCGCCTCATCAAGAATTAAAATTTTTGGATCTTTGTATATAGCACGAGCAATACTTATGCGTTGTTTTTGTCCGCCAGATAGTTTATTTCCACGTTCACCAATGATTGTATTATAGCCATTCTCTAATTCAATAATGAAATTGTGTGCGTTTGCAATTTTTGCTGCCTCTTTGGCACGTTCCAAATCAGGATTCACTTCACCGAAAGCAATGTTTTCTAGTACCGAAACATTGAATAAAATCGATTCTTGGGAAACTATTCCAATCAAGCCACGCAAATCCATGATTTTTAAATCGCGAACATCTTTACCATCAATTAAAATTTGACCGCTAGTCACATCATAAAATCGCGGCAATAAATCCATCATTGTTGATTTTCCGCTTCCCGATTCGCCCACGATTGCAATAGTTGCTCCTTTTTTAATGGTCAAATTAATGTCGTTTAAAACAGGCTCGTCGCCATATTGAAAATGAACGTTTTTGAAAGTTATTTCTGAATTAAAATCGTGAATTGCAAGTGCATTTTCTTTCTCTACAATTTTTTCATCAGCATTTAAAACTTCATTGATGCGGTCTTGTGAAGCACGTGCTTTTGTCATGTTTGCCATGTTATTGGACACGCTTTGAATTGGTCGCAATAATTGAGAAAAAACAATTACAAAGGTTAAAAACACTTCTCCTGTTAATGCCTCCTTGTCTGCTTCAAGAATCATCTTTCCTCCAAACCAAACCAAGCTCAACATAACAGCAGAACCTAAAAACTCATTCAGTAGTGGTGATAAGTCTTTCTTTCTAAAAGTTCGCGTTACCAATTGTTGATGTTGAAGGTTTAATTTCTTAAAATTGGAAAAGAATTGTGGAATCGCATTAAACGCTTTAATTATGCGAATTCCACCTAAACCTTCCTCCATTGCGGAGAATAAGAAGCCTAATTGTTCCTGTCCTTTTTTGGCTGTTCGTTTCAAGCTTTTGCCAATCCTAGATATAACAAACGCAGAAATCGGCAACAAAAACAAAGAGACTAAGGTCAATTCTGGACTTAAATAAATCAGCGATGCAACATTGATGACAATAGCCAAAGGTTCTCTGAAAATTAATTCTAATAAGCTCACGACTGCCACTTCAATTTCACCAACATCGCTATTCATACGAGCCATTAAATCTCCTTTTCGCTCATTCGAATAATAGGAAAGCGGTAATTCAAGCGACTTTAAAAATAAAGCATCACGTACATCACGCACAACAGCCATTCGCAATTCAGATTGGTACCAAACAGCGCCATATCGAAATAGATTCTTGAGAAAAAACGCCACAACAACCGAAATACAAACGAAAAACAAAGCGTCTTTTGGGTCGTTTTTTACTAATTCGTACATCCAAAAATTATAGTAATCCTTGATGTAATTAAAAACGGTAAAAAATCCGCCTTCAAACTTTGGTTCAAGCACCGTTACTAATTCTTCTGGTTTGCGGAAAATCAATTGTAAAACTGGAATGAAAAGAATCAGTGAAAGCAAGTTGAAGACAACAAACAACAGGTTACATAACACGACGATGAATGCTGTTGTTTTGTATTTAAACGTGTAATTATATATTTCCTTATAGTAGCCCACAATCGTGCAAAGATACATTTTGTAGTAACGAAATTAAGAAACCACCCTAACTATTCTTAACTTTGCACCATGGGTTCAATCAGACAGAATAAAATTGAAGCAGTAATTCAAGCGGAATTATCTACTTTTTTTCAACGAAATGCAGCAGAAATTTGCTTAGGTGCTATGGTTACAGTGACTATTGTTCGCGTAACTTCCGACCTTTCTTACGCTAAGTGTTACTTGAGTATTTTCGCTGGACCTGAAAAAGAAAAAGTGCTTGCAAATATTCTTGTCAATAAAGGAAAAATTCGTGGAGAAGTTGGACGTCGATTAAAAAATATGCGCATGATTCCTGAATTGACTTTCCACATAGATGATTCAATGGATTATGCGATGAAAATTAGTGAACTCTTAAAAAAGTAAGCGATTAACGTTCCCTTTTACATAGCGCGAAAATACATTCGTTCCGGACGAAAAAAGAATATTATTACACTCATTTCGCGCATTTCTACTGTTGGCGTTTTTGTAATAACAGCTGCTTTAGTTATCATTCTCTCTGCTTTTAATGGCATTGAAAAAATGATTGAAACACTCTACAGTGAATTCGATGCAGACATCACAATTGTTGCCAATAAACGAAAAACATTTGATGAGCGTGAAATTGATTGGAAAAAATTAGCTTCAATTCCTGAAATTAAATCGTATTCCAAGGTAATTGAGGAAATTGTGGTGCTTCGACATGAAAAAAAATGGGTCAATGCAACGCTTATCGGTGTGGAAGAAAACTACCTTAAAACCATTCAACTTGACCAACATTTATGGGCTGGAAAATTAAAGTTTGAAGACAAAACAACAGCTACAAACTTTGGAATAATTGGTGTTGATTTATTCAAGAAACTCGACGGAATTATGGGCGAAGATGGCGATGAAGAGCGTTTGATTATCTACGCGCCCAAACGCAACATAAAAATTCGATTAGGAAAAAATCCGTTTTATACGCAAGCTGTTCTCATTTCTGCCGCGATGAATTACAACAAAGAAGTGAATGAAGATAAGTTAATGTGGTCTTTGGCTTCAACGCGCGAATTATTGAATTACAGTAGTGAGTTGACACATGTTTATGTACAAGTTAAAAATGGATTTACGAATGACGATGCCAAGCAAAAAATACAACAAGCATTGGGTTCTAATTTTCAAGTGAAAACAAATTTTGAAAAAAATGAGTTGATTTTTCAAACTAGCAAATCCGAGCGAATGGTGGTTGTAATCATTATGATTTTCATTTTCATTTTGGCTTCTTTCAATTTGATTGCGTCCTTGACAATGCTTTACATTGAGAAAAAAGAAAATATCAGCAGTTTAGAAAGTATAGGATTGAGCAGACAAGGTGTGTTTCAGATTTTTTTCTTTGAAGGCTTACTGATTTCAGGTATTGGAATTATTGCTGGACTTATTGTAGGTTACCTTGTGTGCTTTTTACAACTTCAATTTTCATTGTTGGTAATCCCCGGACCTAATATTCCTTTTCCGATTAATTTCTCCCTTTCCGACTTCTTTTTAGTCTTTTTTTCAGTGAGTATTTTGAGCGTTTTATTTTCTTATTTCCCCACAAAAATTTTGTTGAGACAACGCGAGCAATAAGTTTTAAAATCAACTTGCATTATTCGTTAAAATTTAAAGTAAACGATAATTTTAAAGGATTGATCGAGGAGAATATTTATTCTTTTTCTATCGTTAGACTTTCCAGTTTTGCTTCTGATTTTTCAGCCCGAAAATGAAAGGTAGTGCGATAAGACTCTTTACCATAAGTGTATTTACCAATTGTAAAAACGCCGTCTGAGGTTTCTTTACCTTTGAAGACGAAAACAAAGGTTCCTTTGGGTTTTTTGGTGAAAAATTCATTGAGTACCATTTCAGCTTGTGCGTGATTATAAGCTCCTTCTTTACCAAGAATATTCAACAATACTTTATCTTTTCCCATTTGAACGATAGCTTTTGCATCGTTTGAGGTCATAGCTTTTTGAATAGAGTTGTAAGGAACCTCAATGGATGTTGTGAAAAATAAAAGGATTCCTGTGATAATTGATACTAATGAATTCATAAATGCGGTTTTAGCAAAAATAATGCCGTAAATAAACGTTAAAAATAAGCTATAAATTCATAAGAAGTGAATCTTCATGAATAGATAAAATGCGCATTCCACTAATTTTTTCATCGTCATAACTTGACCCTTTGGTTAGCATCGGAATTGCACCCATCTTTTCATAGAAATAAGCACTTTTGCTTTTTGAATTTAAGAAGGTTAAAAATAGTATTGCATTTTTGAAATTTTTTGCCTCTAAAACGATAGCTATACTTTTTCTATCTGCATAAAGTGCTGAATTTGTCAATGAATAATTAACGGTTCTTTTTCTGTTCTTTTTGAAAAAAGGATGTTCTACATATTGCGACCATTTAACAAGCATAAATTGCTTTGAAGGCAAACTATCCGTTCCAGCATTAAATGGTAAATAATTGCGTTCAAATGCTTTTTTCCACTTGGAATAATAGCTGGGTTTCTTTTTCGTCAGGTATTTTATATTGGCTAAAAGCACTTTGTTTTCGTCAGGATTTAAACAGCTGTAATTGAATTTTTTGGTCAAATCTGAGTAGCTCGTTGGAAGGTCTAAGGTATCTGGAACGTAAGAAAAAACATAAGGATCGTGTCCTACGGCAAACCAAGAATTGTTTTGAAAGGCACTAAAATTAAAAAGTGATGTACGAATGGTTTCTTTTGATATATGATGAAAATTAATAGGTTTTAAGTTCTTAACTGAAACCAACGATTTTACAAAAACTAAATCGAAGTCTGAATTGTACCCATCAAGTTTTAATCGTTTTTGAATACTGTCTGAAGAAAGAAATCGGATGTGCACACGAATGTTATTTGCTTTTGAAAAGTTACTAAAAAGTAGAGTATCTTTTGCTGTTAAAAAATCGGATGCGATAATAAGTTCACTAGACTTCTTCGGTTCCGCATCTTCAATTCCGCACGCCGAAAGGAAAAACAGTATAACGGGAAGAAAAAGGAATTTTGACATAGGAAGTTCTAAATTAGTGCAGCGTGCGCAAAGATAGAAAAATAGAGTGTCGTTTAGAAATTAAGAGTTCTGAGTTTGGTAAAAGCTATGCTATGGTAACTGTGGTAAATCTTGTAAATCGGTAATAGGTTTTGAAAACCAAACTCAGTAACTCTTTTATTTGTGTAATTTCTCTCCCAAATAACGAGGTAAAGATAATTAAAGGGTTTTCCCCTGCAACAAGAATGTTCTGAATGGTAGTTTTTTTGTTCTGAATTAATCCTAAACCTTCAATTTTTCAAGAATATCGCTTCGATGTTGTTTTGAAATGGGAATTTCGTGCTCTTCTACCCACAATTGATTGCTTTCTATTCGTTTGATATGGTGGTGGTTGACGATAAAGCTTCTATGTGTACGTACAAAGTCATCATTCAACTGATTGGAATAATCTCCTAAACTTTCACGAATCACATATTTTTCTCCATTTGTAAGAAAAATTTCAGTGTAGACATGATCGCTTTTTAAAAACAAAATATCCTTGAAATAGATTTTGATGAACAATTGCTTTTGTTTCACGAAAACAAACTCTTTTCTTATTATTTCTTGTTGTTTGGTTTTTTGGTAATTAAAAAGTGCAATTTCAATAGAAGTATAAAGTTCCTCTTTGTTAAAGGGCTTCACCAAATAGGCGGGAGGATTCACTTGTTTTGCACGTTCAAGCGTTGCTTTATCGGAAAAGGAGGTTAGAAAAATAAAAGGTATATCATGGTTTTCGCGAATATATTGCGCCAAATCAATCCCATCTTTTCGCCCCGAAAGATGAATGTCCAAAATTACCATGTCTGGATGAACTTCGTCGATTAATTCTTTTCCTTCTGTGTATGAAATAGCGGGTTCGAAAGTTTCATATCCCAATCCTTCCAATGTTTCACATAAATGGTCAGCTATGATGATTTCATCCTCAACAACAACAATTTTTACTTTTCCCATGCTTCTTTAGTTAATCTGCATTTTTACGAGTGATAGTATCTTTAAATTCAATTTCAAACACAGAAAACCCCTCGAATTTATAGTTGAAAGTTCCTTGTAATTGTTTGGTTAACCGTTGAATGAGTCTTAAGCCTAAACTTTCTGATTTTTTAAGGTCAAATGATGATGGAATCCCTGGTCCGTTGTCTTTGTATATGAGTTTAAATTCTCCTGGTTTTTGTTGCGAAAAGGATAAACAAAGACAAGCTTCATGATTTTCTTTAAACGCATATTTACAAGAATTTGTGACGAGTTCATTTAGTATCAATCCGATTGGAATTGCTGTGTCAACATCTAAGTTTAAACCGTTGACTTCAATTTTTACATTCGTTTTTGGATAACCATATAGGTTGAGAATTTGGTCAATTAACTGAACGGCGTATTCTTGAAAATCAATGGTTGAAATCATATCTTTTTGATACAATTTTTGGTGAATTAACGACATTGATTTTATTCTACTTTGACCTTCTTTTAAGCGAACCAATGTTTTTTCATCTTCTATGTTTTTTCCTTGCATTTCAATCAAACTAGAAACAGTTTGAAAGTTGTTTTTTACACGGTGGTGGATTTCTTTCAGAAGTAACTCGTTTTCTTTATTTTTCTCTTCTAGTTTGATGGATTTCTTTCTGTTATTAATGAAAACGAAAATGAGTAGAATCATAAGTCCTGCAATCACGCCACTGAAGGTAATATAGAAATTAACCCGTTCTTTAGCCTGTTTTACTTCTAACTCTTTGTTCTTCTTAAGTTCTTTTGTTTTGTAATCTGCCAAACTTTCGGATAAATCAAGAGAGTAAGTTTT
Organism: Crocinitomicaceae bacterium; assembly: GCA_044372955.1. GTDB lineage: Bacteria > Bacteroidota > Bacteroidia > Flavobacteriales_D > Crocinitomicaceae > UBA952. The sequence continues at coordinate 17,707 of JBILQY010000003.1, forward strand.
TGTAATTAGTTCATTGCTCTCCATTAAAAAGTTCATTGCCTCTTGAAAATATCCAAACTGAGACAGGGCACTTGCACTAATCTTATAAAGGTATATAAGCTGCACTGAATTCATGTTTCCAGTTGCATCTTTTACCATAAATTGACACAAAGACAGAACATCTGGTTGATTAAATAAAGTTAAAATGCGTTTAATTGCAGGATTGTTTTTTTGTAAAGTACTTAGGTATTTTGCAAAATAAGTATAGCTATAATATCTTGTTTGTTCGGAATCATAAATATTCTTTAATAAATTTTCAACCTCTATTTGATCGTATTCACCGGTATAAAAATAGACATCTAACAATTGATCAACAGTAGAATTATAATAGCCAGATTTTCGTCCTGTTTGCTCATCTAGTTGTAAAATTTCTTTGCAAATTTTAATGTACGGTTCAACTTGAGCCGTATTAATGTAGTAATAATTATAAAAATACTTTGTCGTCATTATTAAAAAAGTATCCTTTAGGTTTTCTGCTAAAACTATGTCCTTTTCGCATTTATTTTTGTAAAGTTCGAAGTTCTCTGCAATTCCCGACATTACAATATCGTGAACGTTAGCATATATTTTTGCTTTTAATATAGATGGATCTTTTTGGTCTTTAAATTTGAAAATGTATTCCTTCAATTTTTCATTAATTGTTGTTGCTCGTGTTAATGATAGTTCGTTTCTTAGGTTATTTATTTGATACCATTTTAATCGAACATAATTCAAATTGATTTCTGTTTTACTTAGAGGTTCTTTTACTTTTTTTTGAATTAAAGAATTTAATTGTTCATATTCAAATTTTCTGAAAATACTTATACCTTTAATGAATTCTAGATAATCCAAATACCCCGCTTTATTTAAAATTATTCGCTTGAGGCTTCGTGTGTAAAAATTAGGTTTTTCTTTACTTATTAATTTTAGTGCTTTTGAATTTTCATCATTAAGAATAAGTTTCTCTATTTCTTTATATTGTTGTCTTGAAAATGAATTCAAAGAAATAAAAATGATAATGATAAATGCTACTTGTTTCATATCAAAATGCTTTAATGCAGATAGTTTCTAAAACTATTAATAATTTTTAGTTTTTAAACCAAGCGTAAGCATTTAGTGAAAATGCTATTGTGAGCCAAAGTAAATACGGGAGCACTAAAAACACTTTGAAAACTCCTGATTTAAAATATTTCAATAACAAAATCAAAGACAAAAATAATCCTGCTATTACTAACATTCCAAGAAAAGTCCAATGGAAGTAAAAGAAAATCGGATTCCAAAGAACATTCAGAATAAATTGACTTCCAAACAAAATTAAAAATTGAGGTTGTCTAATTTTTTCAGGCGACTGAATGCTTAAATAAACTGTAAACAAAAGCATTATCGTTGTCCAAGCTGTTCCAAAAACCCAACCTGGTGGCGTCCAAGGTGCTTTTTTTAATTCAACATACCATTCGTTTGCAGCTGGACTTGAGCCCATTAGTAATGAACCAAGTGCCAAAGCACCAAAATTTAAAAGTAAGAAAAGTCCGAAAGTCAGTGTTTTTTTCATTTTTAAGGTGGTTTCAATTTACGATAACCAAGGAAAGTTAAGCATAAAAAGCTGAGGTAAAACTTTAGATTTCTTAATTTAGCAAATCAAAAAAAATAAAAGCATGAAATACGATCGCATAAATTCCGCTTTATATGTTTCTAATCGCGCAAAGTTTGTCGCGCAAATGGAAGCAAATACCTTAGCTGTTTTCAATTCAAACGATATTTATCCTGTTAGTGCAGATAGCACAATGCCTTTTCAACAGCACAGAGATATTCTTGCTTTATCAGGTGTTGATCAAGAGGAATCGATTTTAGTTTTATGTCCAAATGCAAGTAATCCAGCTCACCGAGAAGTGCTTTTTTTGAAAGAAACAAGTGAACTTATTGCGATTTGGGAAGGTGAAAAGTTGACAAAACAAGCTGCCTTTGAAACTTCGGGAATTAAAACTGTTTATTGGTTGCAGCAATTTCCAACGATTTTTAAACAACTCATGGCGGAAGCGAAAGGTATTTATTTGAATACCAACGAACATTTGAGAGCAAATACAGAAGTTGAAACCCGTGAAGATCGTTTCATCAAGAAAGTAAAACAAGATTTTCCAGCGCATCAAGTTTTGAAGTCTGCACCGATAATGCATAAAATTCGCTCCATCAAAAACGACATCGAAATCGAATTGATGCAACGTGCTTGTAAAATTACTGAAGCTGGAGTTAGAAGATTATTAGGATTCATCAAGCCGGGTGTTTGGGAATATGAAATAGAAGCAGAATTGGCACATGAATTTTTGCGCAACCGCTCCAAAGGTTTTGCTTACACGCCTATCATTGCCTCTGGAAAAAATGCCTGTGTGTTGCATTACATTGAAAACAACCAACAATGCAAAGCAGGCGACGTTATTTTGTTGGATGTTGGTGCAGAATACGCCAATTATTCTTCGGATTTAACGCGCTGTATTCCAGTGAGTGGGAAATTCACTGCCCGTCAAAAAGCAGTTTACAATGCGGTGCTCCACGTAAAAAAAGAGGCTGAAAAACTGTTGGTTCCAGGAACGATTATGGCAGAATATCACAAACAAGTGGGACATTTGATGGAAGAGCAATTGGTGAATTTAGGTTTGATTTCAATGGAAGACATCAAAACGCAAAATCCCGATTGGCCAGCTTATAAGAAGTATTTCATGCATGGAACTTCACACTTTTTAGGTTTAGATACGCATGATGTTGGTTTGTGGCACGAACCTATCCAAGCGGGAATGGTGTTTACGTGTGAACCCGGAATTTACATTCCTGAAGAAGGTTTAGGGATTCGTTTGGAAGACGATTTAGTGGTACAAGAATCGGGTGCTCCTTTCAATTTGATGAAAGACATTCCTTTGGAAGCCGAAGCAATCGAAGAATTAATGAACGCTTAATTTTCAGTCATTTGTTACATTATTCAATTGAAGGCGAAGGAGAAACACTTGTTTTTCTGCATGGGTTTTTGGAATCCAATTCCATGTGGAAATACCTTGATTTAAAGCAATTAAACTACCGCAAGGTTTTTATTGAATTACCCGGTCATGGAAATTCGTCGCTGACTGATTCGAGTGGTGTGCCGAGTATGCAATTTTTTGTGGACGAAGTGAAAGCTGTACTCACCTTTTTAGCTGTTGATTCCTTCTCTGTGATTGGTCATTCGATGGGTGCTTACGTGGCGCTCTTACTTAAAGAACAATTGGGAAATTGCCAAAAAGTAGTTTTGTTGAACTCTAATTTTTGGGCAGACAATGAACAGAAAAAGAAAGACCGTGTGCGCGTAGCTGAAATTGCTTTCAAAGCGAAGAAAGTCTTTATCAATGAAGCGATTCCGAATCTTTTTGGTAAAGTGGAGTTGTTTCAAAATGAAATAGAAGCCTTGAAGGAAGAGGCAATGAAAATTGAGCCGGAATCGATTGCCTATGCTGCCTTGGCGATGCGTGAACGTAAAGATTTTAGCGAATTAGTAAGCGCGAAACCAAGCGATTTTTTCCTTATTCATGGTGATTTAGACCGTTTAGTTGCCACTGATTTTTTACATGAACAAACAGCCCCTCTTCTCCAAGAACGAACCAAAAGTCAATTATTTATCATCGAAAACGCAGGTCACATGGCACACATTGAAGCAAGCGAAAAGGTGTTGGAGGTTTTGAAGGGGATTTTTTAAAAATACTTTCTCTTCCCTTTTCGATTACCATAAAAATATTTGTCAGCAATATAAATCGTTTTTTCTACAAGTGCATAAAAATTTCCTTTTTCATCTTCAATCGGCGTGTTTAGTATAAAATTTCCTTTCTTTTTTCTATCGTTCCTTGATTTTCAGAAATAGTGTACGTCTGAATGATAATTCACAAACGTTTAAAACAACAATCTCACAAAAATTACTTGAGTAAAACAAAAAATGCTACCTCAAAAAAGAGATAGCATTTAGGAATTATTTAAATGTTAACTATCTGATTACATTCAGTTTAACAGTGATTTTTTTGGATTTAGAACTCATTTGTAAGTTGTAAATTCCTGGCTCTAAGTTTTTGATATCAATGTCATTTTCTTTTAAGTTTTGAAGAGACTTTTTATAAACTAATTGTCCCGCTTGATTGAATAGTTGTAATTCTCCAGATTCATTCAATTCACTTGTGATTTTAAATTGACCCGTTGTTGGATTGGGATAAACATTTACAAGCGCATTCATGTCTAATTGAGAAAGTCCAACTGTACAATTGGTAGATAAATTAATTGTATTTGAACCTGTACAGCCTTGTGGATTTGTCACCGTGTAAGAAATTACCCATGCTCCTTGTGCGCTCGCATTGAATGTGTTTCCTGTCAATGCATTCGCATCACCACTTGTTACAGCAAATGTTCCACCTGCTGGAGTTCCATTTAATGTTACATCAACGCCAGCACAAAATGGACTAGGTAAACTTGATGAAACAGTTGGATTTGGAACAGGATTCACTGTCACTAATTGACTTTGCTGAGCGGAACATCCAGTCGCTGTATTAGTTCCAGTTACTGTGTAAGTTTGAGTTGAAGTTGGAATAAAAGCTGTTGCATTTTCAACACCACCAGTCCAAACGTAAGTATCTGCGCCTGAAGCTTCCAATGTTACCTCTTCACCTGGACAAACAGAAAAATCACCTGTAGCAATTATTAAAACTGGATTTTGGTTGATTGAAACCGTAATCGGTGTAGAAGTTAAACTCGATCCGCATGCATTAGAAGCAAGTACAGAAATTGTACCGTTATTTCCAGTTCCAGTAACTGTTATTGAATCAGTACCTTGATCAGAAACAATTGTTAAATCGCCAGTTACTGTCCAAGTATAATCTGTTGCCAATGGATCAGGTGTTATTTCGTAAGAAACAGTTGTACCTGCGCAAAATGCTGTTGCAAAACCTGTCGTTTCTGGTGTGTTTGGAATGGGATTAGGATATGAAAACACAACATAACCATTTCCATTGTTTACACCATTAACTGTAATTGGACTTGTAAAAGCTGAACCTACATAGTTTGTACCTCCAGCTCCACCACCACCAGCACCTTTATCATTCGTGTTGCACCCAACATTACCAGCAGAACCGCCTCCACCGCCACCGCCTCCTTCAAATCCACCTCCACCACCTCCGCCATTAGGTACGGATGGGAATGCTGAACAACAACAAGTTGTAGCTATTCCACCATCACCACCAAACGCACCCACTGCATTTTGACCTATTGTTCCTGTAAATCCGTTGCAGCCAACACCTCCATCACCACCAGTCATTCCAATGGCTCCTCTTCCTCCACCTGCAATTAAACCATTGTTATTCACATCATTTCCGTTTATGCCATTTCCTCCGCCTCCAAGTCCTCCGTCGCCACCAGTTGCATTTGTAGATTCACAACCGACAGTACCACCACCGCCACCACCACCAGCAACCAAAATTCGATCTCCAATAGTGTTTCCACCTAATCGAATATCTGTTGCGCCACCGCCACCACCAGCTCCGAAAGATGTTCCTGCGTTGCCACCGAAACCACCGCCATTATAGCCACCAGTTACTCCTGTGGCTTGTCCACCTACTACAACTGTTAAAGACTGTCCACTGGTAACAGAAAGAACACCTTGCGCATGACCTCCTAAACCACCAACACCACCAATTGAATTGTTTCCTCCATTGGTTCCATTAGCGCCTTTTCCTCCAAAAGCATCAATTGTTACGGAAGTTACTCCACATGGAATTGTGTAATTTTGTTCTCCACCAGTAAAAAAAAGCGTATCACGAATGATTGCTTGTGCTGTTGATAAACTTGAAAAACCTACTGAAAATGTAAGTAATGCAAGCATCTTTTTGGGATTAAGTAAATTTTGATTCATAATAGTCCATTTTGATTTATTCAAAAATACAAAATTTGTTAAGCTTTTCACTCCTAGATTTGTTTCAATAACAAAAGAGTCAATATATAATCAGGAAATTTTAATAAAAATAAATGTTACTTAATTAAATGTCAGTTACTTAATTGAAAATTTTTGATTTTGATTTTTAATTTATAAAAGAACAACAGTTTTTTCTGTTTAATCTTTAACGTAAACAATTAAACAAAACTAAATTAAATGTGTTTAATCCTTTTACGTGACTAACAAAATCAATCATAACTTAAAAAACGACATGAAAACTAATTTTAATTCAGATATAGTAGAACTTCACGAACAAATAGGTGATGAGCACATTTTAACGTCAATTGAAACGCCTATGTTGTCGACGGCTTTTGACAAATCAGACGCTGAGAAAATTGATGAAATCGCTGAACACTTCCAAGCTATTATGGAAACACTCGGCTTGGATTTAAGCGACGATAGTTTAAAAGGAACGCCTTATCGCGTGGCTAAAATGTATGTGCAGGAAATTTTCTCTGGACTAAATCCAGCAAACAAACCAAAAATTGCACTTTTCGAAAATAAGTACCAATACAATGAAATGTTGGTAGAGAAAAACATTTCGTTTTACAGTAATTGCGAACATCATTTTGTTCCAATAATGGGAAAAGCACACGTTGCTTATATTTCAAACGGTTCTGTTATTGGTCTTTCAAAGTTAAATCGCATTGTACAGTATTTCTCAAAAAGACCACAAGTACAAGAACGTTTGACAAACCAAATTGGTGAAGAGCTTAAAAAAATATTAGGAACAGAGGACGTTGCAGTAATTATCGACGCAAAACATCTATGTGTTTCTTCTCGAGGCATTAAAGACGAAACTTCGGCTACTGTAACAAGTTTTTATTCTGGTAAATTCCAGGAAGAAGCAACTAAAAAAGAGTTTTTTAGCTATTTATAATTGCTTTTTGAAGGTCAATTGAATGAAAACAAAAGCAAACAATACCTAACTTTTATTGTTTGTAACTAGAGTAACATTAAAGAAGGAATGAATCAAATCAAGCCTCTGCGATTAATAAATTCGTAATTTTGCGCTCGATGACAACAGAAACAATTACAAAGCCTTCCATTTTTAAAATATATTTGGTTTTTACCAAGTTTCGACTTTCTTTCCTTGTTATTCTTTCCGCGCTTTCTGGCTATCTATTTGCTGGTGGAACTGACTGGAAAGAAATCACTTACTTGATGATTGGTGGAACGCTTGTTACCGCCGCTTCCAACGGTGGAAATCAGATTTGGGAACGCGAATTGGACAAATTAATGAAACGCACCATCAATCGACCTTTACCTCAAGGCTGGA
>JBILQY010000096.1:0-8345 GCA_044372955.1 Crocinitomicaceae bacterium
TCTATTTTGAAAATCAGCCAGTTCAAATCAAAGGCAAACAATTATTCAAAAACGACTCAACGAAAATGGAATATGTTGATGAGATGCGCTTGAGCTATTTGGCAATGAATATAGCTGACAGAAGAGGAGATTTCTTCGTTCGAGGAGAGTTTGGAAAAGATTTTCATGTGTATTTCAAAGGAAAAGAATTGGAATACAAAAACAGAAAATTACATTATCAAGGAAAAGAACTTTCTAATTATCTACAAATTAAAGCTACAGAAACAGCCGATTCAGCAACTTCGCTTCTTTACTTAATAAGTATCGTTCATTTAGTCCATGTGTTCTTTGCAATGTTTTATTTAATAAAAGTCTCAATTCACTCATTTACAGGCAAATTCAACTCCACAAACAACCTCTCTCTGAGACTCGGAGCAATTTTCTGGCATTTTTTAGGCATTTTGTGGATTTATTTGATACTCTTTTTGGTTTTTATTCATTAAACTTGCAAAAAAATCATAAAAAATGGCAGGACACACAACTCAACTTGATGCCACGGCTCTTTGGGGAGGTAAAGAATCACCTTTTCAAACGAGTTACGGGAAATTAATGATGTGGTTTTTCCTCGTATCGGATGCATTGACATTCGGAGGATTACTAATCGCTTACGGTTTTACTCGTCACAATGCTCAAGAAGCATGGCCGATTGGTGAAGAAACATTTAACTCTTTACCTTTTTTAGGTCATGGTTATCCTTTGATTTATGTTGCTTTGATGACATTTATCTTAATCGTTTCTTCTGTAACTATGGTATTAGCTGTTGAAGCTGGACATAGAATGGACAGAAAAGGAGTAACAAAATGGATGATTGCTACCATTATTGGTGGTTTCTTTTTCCTTGGTTCACAAGCATGGGAGTGGAGTCACTTTATCCATGGTTCTGAATTTGGTAAAATCGAATTAGCAGATGGATCACAAGCAATTGTTAGAGGTCATTTTGGTGAAATTGAAAATTTTACAGTTGAAATGGCTGGAAAACACCATAAAAAAGGCGATGTAATCAAAGAAGATTTGATGCACACGTTCCAACATGCTGCTGAGCAAGGTCACTTGTACGATGGTAAAATTTTGTTACATGATGGTTCAATTGCTAAAATCAATAAGGCAAAGGATGAGCACATGATACTTATCATCAAACAAGACGGTAAGAAAAATAAAGTGGGAGATGAACCAATTGAAGGTGAAAAAGCTGAAAAAATGTATTACGAAGCATTGTATTCAGCGCAACCTAACCGCGTAATCTACGGAGCTAATTTGAAACAAAACGAATATGGACCGCAACAATATGGTCAATTCTTCTTTTTTATCACTGGATTCCACGGATTCCACGTTTTTTCAGGTGTTATGATCAATATCTTGATTTGTATCGGTGTAATGGCTGGAACTTATCACAAAAGAGGTCATTATGAAATGGTAGAAAAAACAGGGCTTTATTGGCATTTTGTCGATTTAGTTTGGGTTTTTGTATTCACATTCTTCTACTTAGTATAATTTTTAAAACAAAGAACTCATGGAAAGAGACGATTTAATAGAATATTCTTTACACACACATCATTCAGAAGAACAAGGTAAAGCGATTCGCAAGAAAATCTGGTTTGTAACTGCTCTTCTTACAGCGATTACTATTGTAGAAGTTGCTTTAGGTGCATTTATTAAACAAAGTTCAGATGCGTGGCCGGTCGTAAAATGGTCATTTATTGTTATGACATTGTTCAAAGCAGGATACATTGTAATGGTATTCATGCATTTAGGAGATGAGAAAAAAACATTGAGATATGTTGTTCTTGTTCCTTACATTTTATTCTTAGCTTATTTAATTTTTATTGCTCTTTGGGAAGGATTAGCAGTTGGTGAAGCTTGGTCAACATACGGAGTTTAAAACTTAATTATTTTGGAAAAAACATTCGCCGGTCGAAGTAAAGTAGCAATCGCTTTTCTACTTATTTTCGGACCGGCTTTTTTATTGGTACTCATCGGTACAAGAGGTTGCGAACATAAGTTTAAGGAATTAGACGATTATGGTCTCGTGAAGTCAACACCATTTAAAATTGATGGTAAAGATGTTTCATTCGCAGATTTCAAAGGAGAAGTCCTTGTTATAACAACTTTACAAAAAACCTGTCCTGAAGATTGCGCCATTTCTTTTTGGCATGTAGATCAAATGATTTACCAACACATCCGTAAGAACAAACGCAAAAAACTCAAACAAGTAAAAATCATTTCTTTCGTAACAGATGGAAAAGGAAATCCATTACCTGAAGAAGAAATGCAAGTTGTAAAAGATGCGTTGAAAGACAATGTTGAATCCTACGACCCTTCGCTTTGGATGATTGCAACAGGCGACGCTAAATCGGTTTACAGTTTCAAACACAATGGGCAAAACTTAGTTCAAAAAGGAGACAAATATTACGGTGGCGAAGGTTTTCAAGAGCTGATACTTCTGTTGGATAAAGAAGGTCATTTGCGCATGGTTTTACCCGGAAATGAAGAAGGACTTGTAAGAAGAATGAAGGAGCATATAGCATTACTTCAAAAACAATACGACAAGAAGAACAAAACAAAATGAAAATTTTAGGTGCTATTTTAGGAATTATTGTGCTCCTAACAGCTTGTGAATCTGAACCGAAGACAAAACTTCCTTACATCGGAAACTTTGATTTAGCTTATCGAAAAGTAGATGGAAAAACAGTTGTTGATACACTTTACCCAACTATTCCTCCTTTCAACTATTTTAATGAAGATTCCTTTTTAGTTACGAATAAAGATTTCAAAAACAAAATTTGGATTGTTGAGTTTTTCTTTGCGACTTGTCCAACGATTTGCCCGATAATGAATTCTCAATTAAAGAATTTAAACAAAGAAACAGAAGCTTTAAGCAAACACATCCAATTTATTTCTTTTACAATCAATCCAAAAAACGACCAGCCTTCTGTTTTAAAAGCATACATGAAAAAGAATGGAATTAAGGCAAAAAACTGGACATTCTTAACAGGTGATGAAGCAGAAACTCACCGACTTGGAATTGAAAATTTTCAAACTTTTGCAGGCAGAGATGAAGAAGCAGAAGGTGGATATGCACATTCAGGAGCCTTTACTTTAGTTGACAAAAAAGGATATGTTCGTGGAGTCTATGCCGTTACAGGATATGATGGTTCAGTGAACAAAAACGAATATAAAAGGTTAAAAGAAGATATATTTAAACTATTAGAAGATGAGTACAACGTCACTGCACCCCGATAAAGTAAAAAACGTACGTAAATTAATTATTGTATTGTCGATTGTGATACCAGTGGCTGTTGCAATCTTGTTTAAAGTGAAAATTCCTGGCTATGATTTATCCTTTCTTCCACCGTTCTATGCTGGAATTAATGGATTAACTGCCGTACTTTTAATCGGAGCACTGATTGCAATAAAGAATAAAAATGTCAACCTTCATCAGACATTGATTCAAGCAAGCTTGTTTCTTTCCGTTTTGTTTTTATTGTGTTATGTAGCTTACCACATCACTTCCGATTCAACTGCTTATAAAGGTGATTTACCTGGCGTTTACTTTCCGCTTTTGATTTCGCATATTGTTTTAAGTGTCGCGGTAATTCCTATCGTTTTATTTACCTATTTGTTTGCATGGCAGGGAGATTTTGTAAAACATAAAAAATGGACAAAATTTGCTTTCCCTATTTGGCTTTATGTTGCTGTTACAGGCGTTATAGTTTACTTTATGATTGCTCCTTTCTACCAGCATTGATTTCTCAAAGTAAATTAGTGGTACGAAAATTCATTTAACAGTTTTTTGTTCCACACAAGTAGCAATTACTTAATTTTATGCTTTGAAATGAAAGAAAAGGACGAAAAACAAGCGCGCTATGATAGAGCCTATTTACGATTAGCAGCAAGTTGGGCTAAGCTATCCCATTGTCAACGTAAACAAGTTGGTGCAATCATCGTGAAAGATGCAATCATAATCTCTGACGGTTACAACGGTACGCCCGCTGGATTTGATAATTGTTGTGAAAACGAAATTGGCGAAACGCATTGGTATGTTCTTCACGCAGAGGCAAATGCAATTTTGAAAGTGGCAAAATCAACAAATAACTCCAAAGATGCAACTTTGTATCTGACGCATTCTCCTTGTAAAGATTGCAGTAAATTAGTGCTTCAATCTGGCATAAAAAGATTGGTTTATCAAGAAGCATACAAAGATACCTCCGGAATAGATTTTCTTAAAAGTGCTGGGTTAGAAGTTGAACAAATTCAAAATATTGACAATGTCTGAAGCTCCAAAATCAAATTATACACTTCCCATTTTACTAGCTTTATTTCTTTGTATTGGACTTTGGTTAGGTAGTGAATTATCAAAACCAATGAATGGTTTGTCTGCTAGCAATAAAGCTGAGGTGCAAAAACTAGAGGATATTTTGACTTTGTTAGACTCGCGCTATGTCGATAAAGTCAACAAAGACAGTATTTTCGAAAGCACTATTTCCGAAATGCTCCATAAATTGGATCCACACAGTAATTACATGCCTGCGAAAGACATGAAAGCTGTAAACGAATCTATCAATGCAAAATTCGGAGGAATTGGAGTTAGGTTTTTAATCTTACGCGACACTATTTGTGTTTCACACGTAATGGAAGATACACCTTCTGATATTGCCGGTGTCAAATCAGGTGACAAAATCCTTGAAGTAGATGGAAAAAAGGTAGCAGGAAAGAAAATTACCAATGAAAAAGTAATGAGTAAACTCAAGGGGGACGAAGGAACTTTTGTTAAAATTAAAGTCTTAAGGGGATCTAAAAAACTAGACATTAAGATAAAAAGAGGTGTTATTCCAATAAAAACAATCACATGTGCTTACATGGTAAATGCAACAACGGGGTATATTTTAATAGATCAGTTTTCCATTCCTACAGCGGATGAATTTCGTGTGGCTGCAAGTAGTCTAAAACGACAAGGAATGAAAAAACTCATACTAGATTTAAGAGGAAATGGTGGGGGAGTTTTGAGTTCTGCAACAGATATAGCAGACGAATTTCTTAAAGCAGGTTTGATTATTTTAAAAACGAAAGGAAGAAAAACGAAAGAAGAAGTTTACAAATCTAAATCTGGAGGAATATTAGAAAACACGAAAACGGTTGTACTTATAAATTCATCCTCGGCTTCAGCAAGTGAAATTTTAGCTGGTGCACTTCAAGACAATGACCGTGCAATTATCGTTGGAAGACGTTCTTTTGGTAAAGGTTTAGTTCAAGAAGACCGCAAGCTTAGAGATGGAAGCAATTTACGCATCACAGTGGCAAGATATTATACGCCTTCAGGTAGATGCATTCAACGTCCGTATAAAGGAAGCTACGAAGACTATATGGAAGACGAAGAACGGTTTGCTAATGGTGAATTATACAAGCCAGATAGCAGCATTTACATACCTTCTTTAAAATACAAAACCATTGGTGGAAGAACAGTTTATGGTGGTGGAGGAATTACTCCAGATGTTTTTGTTCCTTATGATTCCAGCGGAACGAGTTTCTATTTTACAACTTTACAATGGAGTGGAGCAGTTTCAGCCTTTTCTTTTGATTTTGTTAAAAACAAACGAAACAAATGGAAATCGGTAGAGGAATTCAACAAGAATTTTTTTGTTGATGATGCGCTTGCAAAAAGCCTAGCTGAATTCGGAACCAAGGTTTATAAGGTTGAGTTCTTTCCTAGTGAATTTAATTACAGTAAAAAACTCATCGCTAAAGTGCTTAAAGCAGAAATAGCAAGACAAATCTGGACTGAAAAAGGATTTTATACGGTTTTTAATCCTTTAGATAATGAGTTTCAAGAGGCTATGAAACAATTGAAATAGATGTTATCTTATTGGTTTTTAAACCCTAAAGTGGAATACTAATTCTAAAAGTCGTCCCTTTATCAACTTCAGATTTCAGCACAAAAACTTTGCCTTTATGGTATTCTTCCACGATGCGTTTAACAAGCGTTAATCCCAAACCCCAGCCGCGTTTTTTAGTTGAAAATCCAGGTTGAAAAATGGTTTTAAATTGCTTTGGAGTTAAGCCTTTACCTGTGTCGCTAATATCGATGTGAATCCATTCTGGAACTTTTTGCATTTCAATCGAAAGATTACCCTTTCCGCCCATGGCATCTACTGCGTTTTTACAAATATTTTCCACCACCCATTCTATCAACGAGGGATTGTGAGGTACAAAAATAGGTTCTTCATCCAATACCTTAAAAACAATTACCACCTTGTCTGAAAGTCGTGCACGCAAGTATTCCAAGTTATTTCCGATGGTGATAACAAGGTCTTCGTTGACTAATTTTGAACCTGAACCAATTTTTGAAAAGCGATCGGTGATTTTTTCCAAGCGGTCTAAATCTTTTTGCATTTCGTTGACAATCATTGGGTCGGTGTTCGTGGATTCCAAATACGCTAACCAAGCCATTAACGAAGAAAGAGGAGTACCTAATTGATGTGCTGTTTCTTTTGCCATACCTGCCCAAACTTGATTTTGTTCTGCTTTTCGGAAGGTAGAAAACATCAAATAACCAACCACAACAACCAATCCCATTACACCAAATTGAATATAAGGATACCATATCAATTGCTTGATTTCTGGACTATCACTGAAATAAAGAATTTTTTCGCCTGTTCCAAAATTGATGCGAATAGGTTCATTTTGTTCTTTAAAACGTGCAATTGTTTGTGCTAGGTTTTTAGAAGATATTTGATTTTTAGGCAGATTTGTGGCTTCAACAATTTTATTGTTTTGATCCATCAATAGAACAGGAATCAAGGTTTTATTGGTAATTAATTCTTTATTAAAAGATTGTATTAAGGAATCGCTTTCGTGTTCTAAACGCAATAATTCGCTAGAAACTCCAAATACAAAATCCATTTTCATGTCACCAAAAACAGTTATTGTAAAAAACCGACCTTCTTTTTTCCATTCATTAGCCAAAGCAATAATTTCTACATCTGAAGGGACAGAATCATTTGTAGACGTTTTTGGTAAATTGCGATACTGTGAAAGCGTTCCATCATCGTTCAATAAAACCACTGGAATGTCCTTATTCGACTCAATAATTTTCAATGCGAAATCGATATCTTGATTCAATGACAAATCACTTGGATTCAAAATGGTTAATTGCGCGTCAACAACAGTTTGAATTTTTTCGCGCTCTTTTTCACGAAGTGCAGTGAAAATTTGGGTGGTTAATTTCACTAACTCAACTTTCTTTTTGATGGCATCAGCCCATTGTTTGGCTTTGTCGCGTTCGCGTTCGGCTATTTTAGATACCATTGAATTGGATAGAAACAGGGAAGTACCTATGATTAAGAGTGATATCAAAATCAGTGCAATTTTCCAGCGTTGTTTGGAAGAATAAATATCCATAGAGGTACGAAGGTAATTAGTTTTTTCTGAAACGATTTTTTGAATAGAATATTCAATTTGAATAAAAAAGATTTTACTCAAGTTTTCTGTTTCACAATTTTTAATTGCTAAATTTATAAAGTTCTCATCTCTCAATTTTATGTTGCGATTTTTATCTTTTTTTATTCTTATTCTAGTTTCAAGTTCAGTCTATTCACAAGAAAATAATTTTAGTGTAGGTTTGGATAAAACAGATATTACAATCTATAAAAAAGGTGGAGGAATGCTAGGATATAGTATGGCATTTAATGTTTCAGAACGAGTAGAAACCAAACTATACGCTCGCACTTTTGTACTAAAAGACAAGCGTAATAAAAAAGCTGCGATTGTTGAATGCGAACTGTGTTTTATTCCATCTGAATTAAAAAGTGCAGTCATTGATATCTTACAACTAAGCGATGAAACCCAAGAATTTAATGAGGAAAATGTACTTATAATGGCACAACATACGCATTGTGGACCAGCAGGTTATTGTCATTATGCTTCTTATAATATGTCAGTGCCTGGCCTCATTCCTGAAATTTTTGAATGGTTAAGTTGGCAAATTGCTCAGTCAATAATTAAAGCGAATCAAAAAATAGTTCCTTGTTCGATTTCTTTGAGTAAAGGGTATTTTCCAGAAGAATGGGAAGTTGCTTTTAATCGTTCATTACCCGCATATAATCGCAACGAAGATGTTGTTCCATTACCACATTCTCAACGTAACAAGGCGGTAAATCGCGAAATGACTTTGCTTCAATTTAAAGGAGAAAATAGCCTTCCTCTTGGTTCATTGAATTGGTTTGGTGTCCATGCAACAAGTATTTCTAACGACATAACAGCGATAAATTCGGATAACAAAGGATATGCTGCTACTTATTTAGAGAACCATT
>JBILQY010000423.1:0-2727 GCA_044372955.1 Crocinitomicaceae bacterium
AAATCATAGAGTTCAATCACAGCCAATATACTACGATTGCTGGATTTGTAATGGATCAATTGAAGGCTATGCCAAAAGCAGGTGACAGCTTCACTTACGATAACTATAAGTTTGAAATTATGGATATCGATGGTCGAAGAATCGATAAAGTGTTACTTGAAATTATCGAAAAATCGGAAGAGTATTAATTTCTGATTCTTTATTTGAACCTATCTTAATTTTAACTGTAAACCTACCAAATCTAACTTTTATGTATAATCATATTCTTATCTTATCATTCCTTTTTCTTTCAACATTCGTTTTTTCCCAAAAAGAAGTTACCGCAACTGCCGAGCTTAAAAAAGTTACTGTTTTCTTTACTGGGGCTCAAATTCAGCACGAAGATAAACTTGCTTTAAATCCCGGAAAACAAGAGATTATCTTTCAAAAATTGACAGATTTTATCGATCCAAATACGGTTCAAGTAAAAGCTACAGGCGACTTAACCATTCTTTCTGTTCGTACGAAAAAGAATTACGAAGATTTAAAAATCAGCAATGAAGAAATGAAAAATCTGAATGCTAAGCGAAAAGCGCTTGCAGTGAAAGATTTAGCGTTGCGTGATGAATACACGATTTTAGAATTAGACAAAAACCTTTTGATGCGCAACCGCGATTTAAAAGGAAATGAACAAGGTTTAAAAATCGTTGAGTTGAAGGAAGCTTACACTTTTATGCACACAAAATTGACGGAAATCACGAGTCGTTTGTCGGCAATAAGAACTGAATTGGAGGACTTACAAAAAAAGATGAATCAATTGGAACAAGAGATTATTTCCCAACGAAGTAAACCAGTAATCAATTACTCAGAAATCGTTGTCGAAGTGGACGTAGAAAAAACAACAAACGCTACCTTCATTTTTAATTACATTTCTCCACGAGCAACTTGGAAACCCTACTACGATATGCGCAGCGATGGAATCGGGAAACCTGTTCGCTTGGAAGCCAAAGCAAACGTAAGCCAAACAACAGGCATTGAATGGAAAAATGTGGAATTAGTACTTTCGACAAATGACCCTTATCAAAATGCACAAGAGCCGACTTTGAACCCATGGTATATTTCTTACAACAACTATCCGCAGCAACGTCAAACAACTGCTAGACAAATACCAACCGTTGATTTCTCTGGTGAAAAGTTACGTGGTGAAGTCATCGATGCTTCAACTGGCGAACCAATGCCTTTTGCAAAAGTGGCGTTTTATGGTCAGCCAAACATCAGTACTGTTACCAATTTTGAAGGTAAATTTGAAATAACTGTTCCAAAAGGTGAAACCTATTTGAACGCTTCGTATGTAGGTTACACTGAAAAATACTTGCAAATCACTTCGCCTTATTTAAAATTCTTCCTCGTTCCAAATGGCTTGGATTTATCTTTGTTAAAAGTTACGGAAGAATCTAGTGGTGAAAACTATCAATGGGATAATCAACCGTTAATGGGAGGGCAATACTCTTACGATGAACCTGTTTCAATTCAGGAAGAGGTAATTGAGTTTTCGGATGGAATATCTCTTAATTCCAATAAGAATGCAAATACTAGAAATTATGAACACGATAGATCTCAATACAAAAAGGATGAATACGCTAAAACTGTTTCAACTGTAGTTCAGAAAAAAGATATGCGTGTTGAATATGCAATTGCTTCGAAAATGTCAATTCCTACCGATGGAATGGATCACCGAGTAAGTATTTCAAGTTATGATTTGACTGCAAGTTATGAATACCACGTAATTCCAAAATTAGATCCAAGTGTATATTTGGCAGCGCAAGTTTCTGGCTGGGAAAAATTGAATTTAATGAGTGGAGAATCAAACATTTACTTCGATGGAACTTTTATGGGTAAATCGTATTTAGATGTCAATTCTACCAAAGACACGCTTTCTTTCTCCTTTGGAAAAGACAACAAAATCAGTGTGGACAGAACAAGAATCAAAGAAAAATCAAAAACAAAAACGATTGGTTCACGTCAGAAATTTGAAGTGACGTGGGAATTGAAAATCAAAAATAATGGCGGAGCAAACATCCCTTTTGTAATTAAAGATCAATTCCCAATTTCAAATGATGAAGATATCAAAGTGAAAGAAGGAAATTACAGCAACGGAAAACTCGACGAGAATACAAAAATCATTACTTGGTTATTTCCAAACGGAATTATCGGCACACAAACGTTAACATTTGATTATTCGGTGGATTATCAAAATGGAGTGGTGTTGTATTTGGAGTAATGAAGAATTAAAATGAAAACTTCTTCGTCAAGATAAAATTGAATATAAATTTCATAACTTACATTTCTTGTAAAAGTAAAATCTTAGAATAAGAACAGTTAACTGTTTTATGAAACAGAGGTTTTGTTTTATAAAACATACTTTTGAGTTTATTAAGCTTGTTTAAATAGAGACGTAAAGGATATTTTCATTAACTGATAATTATCAGGAATTTTGTCCACAAAAAGTCAATAGTATTTATGTGAATAGGTCATTTTTGTCTTCATTAGAAAGATTGAAATTTGTCTAACCTTAAAAACTTAAAATTATGGAAACGACAAATTTGACAAATGATTTAGAATTTAACCCAGATTACGCGATAGGAATTTTTTGAGATAAATCAATTGGGAAATCCCAAAGGCTCGCAAACCATTTTCTTCGTTTTTTGGTTAATGCAATTTTGAGTTTTATCGTATCACCTACTTTTT
>JBILQY010000425.1:0-2712 GCA_044372955.1 Crocinitomicaceae bacterium
TTTTTCAATGATACTTGCTGTTAAATTTTCAACTACAGCACTTCCTTTCAAAGGGTCTTGCACTTTGTCAAAATAACTTTCTTCTTTCAATAAATTTGAAATATTCGTTGCCATTCGATATGCAAAATCAGAACTTCCATCCGTTGAGAGTTCGTCGTAAGGATGCACCACAATACTATCCGAACCTCCAGCAGCTGCTGCCATTGCCTCAGTAGTTTGACGCAATAAATTCGTATGTTGGTCTTTCAAGGACTTATTACACCAGCCAATATGCGAAACAATTTCAACTGAATTCTCAAGTTTGTAAGCCGTGGTTAGTTGCTTCCATAAATAACGCAAGGCACGTAATTTTGCTATTTCTAGAAAATAATTGCTACCAATTCCTACTTTTAAGCTAAGTTGATTGGGAGAGAAACCACGCTGAAGTAATTCATGGGCGTTTGATAAAATAATTCCGATTTCTTGCCAAGAACTTGCTCCAATTTGTTGTAAATCAAAACCATTAATAGCAATTACACGATTTTCTTTCAACGCTTTGATTTGTTCTTCAACAGTGTTAAAATCCGCTGTTAAAGGGTCAAATTCAAAAGAGAAATAGGCTAAATCTACTGCGTATTTTGAGGATAAAAAGGAATCTAATTGTTCTTTACTCGCTAGTTGAAGACGGGTGTGAATGTAGGGTAATTCAATAGAGGCGAATAAAACTTCCCAGTTGATAATTGTCTGGTTGAATTTGAAAATTAATTCGTTATTTCCTTGGTTCAAACAAGTTAAAGCCAATTGATTCGCTATTTTTTCATCTTGAACTTCTATAAAAGCACTAATTTTCCAATCGTTTGTTGGGTTATTTAGTGCACTTGAAAACTCATGTTCAGCTGGATTTGTAATTGCAATCGAAATTTCTTCCACGTCATCAGTGAAATTCATTTTTGAAGAATCGTCTTTTAATTCTTTTAAGA
Organism: Crocinitomicaceae bacterium; assembly: GCA_044372955.1. Lineage (GTDB taxonomy): Bacteria > Bacteroidota > Bacteroidia > Flavobacteriales_D > Crocinitomicaceae > UBA952. The sequence continues at coordinate 960 of JBILQY010000425.1, forward strand.
TTTGTGATTTCCACTTATCGAGAGTTGTTTCTGGAAAATCGAACGCTAAGTTACTCATGAATTACTTTTTGATTTTCCAAAGATACAATTCTTGCTTTTATGAATTTGTTTTTTTGTTTGCAAGATTGTAGTGTAAAATAGAATAATTTGAGTATGGCTTTCGTACCACTTAAAGTAATACAATTGTAATTCATAACTCGAATGAAAATCTCAATTTGAGTTATCATTATTTTTGCTTTTCTTTTTGCTTGACCAAAAAGAAACAAAAAGTCAAGGCTCTGAATTTCTTTTTGTTCGCAAATATTTGTTCTATAATTATTTACAACTCGTTGCGAACAATTTTAGCCCCTTTCTGAAACTGAAATTTTTTAATCCGTCAGCTGACGGAAAAGAAATTTTAAAAATTAACAGTTTCAGTTCAGTAGCTAAAACCAAGAAATTCAAGGCCAATAATAGTTCGCAACTATTCAATAAATAGTTCTCACTTAGATTAAATTCTTGATTTTTAATGTTAAAGTATTTTACTTATAAGATTGCGGATTCACATTTAGAATAAACTTGATTAAAGTAAAATTAAAAAGGTCAGAATTAAAATACTTAACCCACATCAAGAACATTTCGATTTTCGTTGCGTTATATTTGAATAAAATTATAATCCATGAGTAAAGATTTAGAACGCAGAAGTTTTTTAGGTAAGTTAACCTTAGGGATTTCATCATTGGCAGTTTTACCATTATTTGGATGGGTAAGGAATACAGAAAAAAATATGGAAGAAAAAAAATCAATCAAGAAAATTAGAGCACTAGGTTTTCAATGGGAAACATCAGATCCATTTTTGTTTTGTGTGCATCACGAGGATTTTTTTCCAAAAGGAAATAGTGAAATGGGACCTGCCGAAGATTTCTTGAGCGGCAGACACATGGGGCAAGATTTTATTGTCAAAGATGGCTTTAGAATGTATCATGGAATGACGGTTCCAGGTTTTCCAGGTCATCCACATCGCGGTTTTGAAACCATTACAGTCGTAAGAACAGGTCTTGTAGATCACGCGGATTCAACAGGCGCAGCTGGAAGATATGGAAATGGCGATGTACAATGGATGACAGCAGGTAAAGGTGTTCAACACTCAGAAATGTTTCCTTTATTAAAAGAAGAAGAAGAAAATCCGATGGAACTTTTTCAAATTTGGTTAAATCTACCAAAAAAGAGTAAAATGGTTGAACCACATTTTAAAATGATTTGGGCAGAGGAAGTTCCTAAGTATATCGATAAAGATGGTAATGGCAATGAAGTTCATGTAGAGGTTCTCGTCGGGAAACTTGGAAATCATGCTTCATCAACTCCACCACCAAATTCTTGGGCTGCTGATCCTTTGAATGCTGTTGCAATTTACAACATTCATTTAGAACCAAATGCTGAATGGGTATTGCCAGCCACGCTACAAGGTGTGAATAGAACTGTTTTTTATTACGAGGGTAACGATTTATCAATTGATAGTATAAAAATTCCTCATTATCATGCGGTTGAAGTTGATGAAACAATGTCCTTGAAGATTAAAAATAGTTCTGAAACTTCTAAAATTTTAATTCTACAAGGTAGACCAATTAATGAGCCCGTTGTACAGCACGGACCATTCGTAATGAATACGAAGCAAGAGATTTATCAAGCCTTTGAAGACTATCAAAAAACGCAATTTGGTGGCTGGCCTTGGCCGAAATACGATTATGTACACGACAGAAAACTAGGACGTTTT
>JBILQY010000056.1:0-10503 GCA_044372955.1 Crocinitomicaceae bacterium
CAGTTATGTCTGGAACAGATGCATTAGGAGGTTACAATGAGTGGATAGAAAACAATGGTGCTCCAAATACTTTAGCTCCAAAAAATCCATTAGGTTTAATCAAATCAAGAGACGACAGAAGTAAAGTCGCTCGTTACATCGGTAATTTGAAATTAACTTACAAATTACCATTCTTCCCAATGTTGAAAGCAGTTGTAAACGTTGGTACTGACCAATCAGAAGGTACAGGTGAGGTTTCAACACAAGCAAATTCTGCTTCTGGGTTCTTTACTGAGGGAAGCTTCAACACGTATCGTTCAACAAAAGGAAATAAATTGATTGAAGCTTATGCTAATTTTAACACGGCAGAGAGAAAAAGCAAACACATCATTGACTTAACTGCTGGTTATTCTTACCAAGATTGGTTCTCTTCAAGTCCAAATCTACCTGTTTTCAATCAAGCTGGTGATTCAATTATCAACCCTCCAGCAGCTAATGCTTTTTACACAAAAAATGCTTTGCTTTCTTTTTATGCTAGAGGTATCTATACATTTAATGACAGATATGTAATCAATGCATCTTTAAGACGTGATGGTTCTTCTCGTTTCAGTCCAGAAGCTCGATGGGGATTATTTCCTGCTGTATCTGCTGCTTGGATTGTAACAGGAGAAAAATTTATGCAAAAAGCTGCTTGGATTTCATTGTTGAAAGTTAGAGCAGGTTTCGGTATTACAGGTCAACAAGATGGAATTGGTGACTATGCTTACATTTCAAACTATTTTGAAGGAGCAACTACAGCACAATATGCTTTTGGAGGTCAATACTACACACAACTTCGTCCAGGTGGATTTGATGCAAACTTGAAATGGGAAACTACAACAAGTTATAACATTGGTTTAGATTTTGGAATTTTGAAAGATCGTTTCTCTGGAAGCATCGATTTATACCGTAAAGAAACTTCTGATTTGTTAGCAACTACAACTGTTCCTGCAGGTTCTAACTTCACAAACGAAATCTTAACGAACGTAGGAAGTATGTTAAATCAAGGAATTGAAATGAGTGTGAATGCTGGTTTATATGCTTCTAAAACAATGCGTTTGGATTTAACAGCAAATGCTTCTCACAACGTTAACCAAGTGACAAAATTGACTCAAGTAGATGATCCAAATTCTGTGGGAATCTTAGTTGGTGGAATTTCTGGAGGTATCGGAAACACAATTCAAGTTCAACGCGTTGGATATGCAACCTATTCATTCCTTGTTTATGAACAACAATACGATACAGACGGTTCAATGATTGAAGTTGGACAACAAGCTTCTATTGATGTGAACGGCGATGGAAGTGTTACAGCTGCTGACAAATGGCAAGATAAACATGCATTTGCAGATAGAAACGGTGACGGAACAATCAATATTGATGACCGATACATCTTCGATAAAGTGGCTCCAAATTGGTTCACAGGTTTAGCTTTGAATTTCTCTTACAAAAAATGGTTTGCAGGAGTTTCAATGAGAACGGAATTAGGAGGACACATCTACAATAACATTCACTCAAATTCTGCTACTTTCCAATCAATCAATGGAACTCAAGGATTTATTAGCAACATCAGTTCACTTTACTATGAAGACGAAGTAAGGAATGTATCAACCAATCAATTATTGAGTGACCACTATATGGAAAAAGCAAATTTCTTAAGAATGGATTACTTTAATGTTGGCTATAACTTCGGAAAATTAAAATCACTTGGAAACAAAGTTGGTTTAAATGCTACTTTAGTTGTAAACAACGTTTTTGTTCTAACTAAATACAAAGGATTAGATCCTGAAGTTGGTGGTGGTATCGATAACAACATTTACCCACGTCCACGTGTTTACTCATTGAATTTAACATTTGATTTCTAAAAAATAAAACTATGAAAAAGGTAACCATAAGTTTATTAGGAATTGGGATGGCGCTAATGATTTTAGTTCCATCTTGTTCAAAGCAACTTAATCAAACACCGAAATACGGTTTGAACTCAGAAGTTGTCTATAGCGACCCAAACAATTACATTAATGTTCTTGCAAAATTGTATGCAGGTCTATCGATGACAGGTTTACAAGGTCCAGCTGGAGCAGGTGATATTGCAGGAATTGACGAAGGTTTTTCTTCGTATGTTCGTGTAATGTGGAACTTGCAAGAGCTTCCAACGGATGAAGCTGTTTGTGGTTGGAACGACCCAGGAATTCCTGCTGCAAATAAAATGCAGTGGAATGCGGAAGATGGTTGGGTAAAAGGTATGTATTACCGTATTTATTACCAAATAACTTTATGTAATGAATTCATTTGGCAAGCTAGAGACGAAAAATTAGACGAAAGAGGTTTTTCAGATGCTGACAAAGAAAGAATTAGAACTTACAGACAAGAAGCACGTTTCTTGAGAGCTTTGAGTTATTTTCATGCAATGGATTTATTTGGAAATGTTCCTTTCGTTACAGAAGAAGATAGAGTTGGTGCATTCCTTCCTGAGCGCATTACAAGAGGTGAAGTGTTTAATTACATTGAAACAGAATTATTAGCTATCGAAGATTTAATGTTACCTGCATCAGGAGCACCTTATGGTCGTGCTACAAAAGCAGCAGCTCAAACATTGTTAGCTAAAATATATTTGAATGCGTCTGTTTACACAGGAACTCAAAGAAATTCAGATTGCATCACTTATTGTCAAAAGGTAATTAATTCTGGTGCTTTCCAATTAGATGACACTTACCAAGACATGTTTTTAGCGGATAATCACACATCACCTGAAATAATCTTCCCAGTTGTTTATGACGGTTTAAATGCTCAAACATACGGTGGAACTACTTATTTAGTTTGTGGTGCTTTAGGAGGCTCAATGGTGGCTGGTGATTATGGAGTAAATGGTAAATGGGGAGGTTTACGAGCAACTCCTCAATTCGTAGATAAATTCCCTGATACAACTTTAGATTCTCGTTTCTTATTCTATAGAGCTGGACAAACCAAAGAAATTACAGCTTTAGGAACTTTCACACAAGGTTACGCTTTCCCTAAATTCAAAAATAAAACGAAAGCAGGAGCTAATGGGTCAAATAATGGAACATCTCCTCACGTAGATATTGATTTTCCAATGTTTCGTTTAGCTGATGTTTATTTAATGTTAGCAGAAGCTTCTTTTAGAAATGGAGATCAAGGTACTGCTTTACAATATATGAATTTAATCCGCGAAAGAGCTTACGGAAACAGCAACCACAATTTTGCAAGTTTAGTTCTAAACGATTTCTTAGATGAAAGAGCAAGAGAATTAAGCTGGGAAGGACACAGAAGAACAGATTTGATTCGTTTTGGATTATTTACTAGCCCAGATTACGTTTGGTCGTTCAAAGGTGGCGATGTTAACGGAATTGGTGTTTCAAGCCACTTTAACTTATACCCAATACCAACTGCGGATTTAGTACTTAACCCAAATTTGCAACAAAATACAGGATATTAAACAATTTCAAATAACTATTTGTTTGAAACAAGAAAAGTTTGATTGTTGATTGATGAATGAGAAGAAGGGGAGTTTCGAAAGGAGCTCCTCTTTTTTTTTAGGGGGAGAATTTTGAAAGCCTAAAAAAACTATTTTACTAAAAATACAATATGCTTATCGGTTACTTTCCCGAATGAAATGGTTATAAACTAATCTTTTTTTCGAGATTTTACTTTGGAGTTACTTTGATTTCTCTATAATTATCTAAAATGACAACTTCAAATTCGCCGCGGCGAATTGAATACGCATTCGATACTCATTGTTTTTCAATAGATTTTCCTTCGGAGCTGCTTAGCGGTCTCACTTCGTTCGGAAAGACTTGCGTCGAGCGGGATTTGCGAAAATGCTTCGCATTTTCGCCTGATTTCCCACCCCAAAAGTCATTCCGAACATGGTGAGGAATCTTATTAGTTGTTTTTTAAATGCATGACCGCATTAGTAGCAAGGTAGTTAATTCAAGTTTGAGTTCTTTTCTAACTAGTCTAGGGTAACAAAAGGATATAAATTAAATACAGTAATTGAGTTTGATAGTTATTAACCTTAATAATCGTATTTTTTGACTCTTATTCTTCCTCTGGGATTAAACCAAAATCTTTGGCAATGAAGTAAGTACTAAAGAAATCTTTATCAAGCGTGTACATCGTTTTTTCACCACCTTGATTTATCGAAGTACCAGGATCTATGGGAATGGAATGCCCCATTCGGTTTATTTCGTAATAATAGATTTTAGCCTCCTCTTCATTGTTTTTCAACGTGTATTTTACAACATCACGACTTTGGTTAAATTCGGTAATTGTATCCGTCATTGTAGCATCAATTGCATGTAAAAAAGACCATTGCTTAACTAGTAACTCTGCATTTTTTGGATTAACAACTAAATCGTTTTTCCCTTGAATTATAACTAATTTAGGATAATTCCCAACAAAACCTTGATTTAGTTTTTGAATTGGAATTGCCAGTTTTTCAGGACTATTTTCTTTTGGCGAAAACATCAAATCTATACGTTGCAAATCATTTAATTCAGGCATAAATGGACCTCCTGCTAAAGCAGCTGCACCATCGATTATTTCGGGATAGTTCGCCATTAAGACTACGCTCATCGCTGCACCAGCAGAAACTCCATAAACAAAAATACGATCTTCCTCTATTGGAAAATTAGTACTCATATAATTTATCATCTCTTTTATGGACAATGATTCCCCTTGGTTTTTATTTATGTCTTCTGAAGCAAACCAATTGAAACACAAACTGGGATTATTATATAAATTTTGTTGTGGATAAATGACATAGAATCCGTATTTATCAGCAAGTAAATTCCATTGAGTTTGTTTGGCAATTCCTTCAGCACTTTGGCTACAACCGTGTAAAACAATGACAAGAGGCTTACGAATAGAACTTAACTTTCCAATTTTTGGTTCGTGTAAAAACATTTTAATCCTACCTGGATTCGTTCCAAAGTTTTTAACCTCAACCAAATCCTTTTGAGCAAAAAAATGGAAGTGCGAAAAAACAAAAACAAGTAAGGCAATACGATACAAAATAGTCAAAATAGGTATGCAAAATTAATTTTTTCTGACTATTAAACACTAAGAAGTTATTGGTAGTTATTCACTATTACTTCAGTCCAAATTGCTTTTCAGCTTCTAATGCAATGTAATTTCCTATTGCTAAAGATGCTGTTGCTGCAGGCGAAGGCGCATTTAATACATGGATTGATTTTCCGTGGTATTCTATTCTAAAATCATCACGTGTGTCGCCATCTTGAGCTAAAAGTAAAGCTCTTACCCCTGCCCTACCTGGTTTGATATCGTCCATAGTTAATGAAGGAATCATTCGCTGCAAGGTTTTCAAGAATAGCTTTTTCGAAAATGCTCTTCGGTATTCGTTGATTCCAAATGAAATATTGTTGAAGAACAATTTCCAAGTTCCACCATAAGTCAAAGCATCAAACGTATCTCTGAACGAAAAATCTGTTTTGCCGTAACCTTCGCGTTTGAATGTAAAAACAGCGTTTGGACCACATTCCGTTTCACCATTCGTCATACGTGTGAAATGCACACCCAAAAATGGAAAATCAGGATTTGGAACAGGATATATTAAATGTTTTACCTTGTGTCTGGCTTGCTCCGTCAATTCATAGTAATCTCCTCTGAAGCCAACTACTTTTTCTTTTAGTTTTACACCATCTTTTTTAGCCAATCTATCCGCTTGTAAGCCTGCACAGAACACCAAATATTCAGCCTCGAATTTTCCTTTACTGGTGATAATTTGTGATGTAACTTCTCCTTTTTCAATATCTTGAACCTCTGTTTGAAGGTACAATTTACTTTCAGGTTGGATGGCTAGTGCTAATTCTACCATTTTTGCGGTCGCAGCTCTAAAATCAATAATCCCAGTAACAGGAACATGAATTCCTCCAATTGATTCTACAAAAGGTTCAATTTCTTTTACTTCAGCAGCTGTAATTCTTCGTATTCCTTCAATTTTATTCTCTAAGCCGATTTTAAAAACTTTTTCCAAATTAGCTAACTCACTTTCATCCGTTGCAACGACCACTTTACCACAAATGTCATGCGGAATACCGTGTTCTTTTGCAAAAGCAACTAACTCATGGCGACCTTCGATACAGTTTTTAGCTTTTAAAGATCCTGGTTTATAATATAATCCAGAGTGAATTACACCTGAATTGTGCCCTGTTTGGTGGTCGGCTAGAATATCTTCTTTCTCAAAAAGAGCAATTTTTAAGTTTGGATTTTTCTTTTGAAGCTTGTAGAACGTTGCTGCTCCAACAATTCCACCACCAATTACAGCTATATCGAATTTCATTGTTTATTTTTTTTTGCAAAATTAAGCATAAAATCTTGTGTTAATACTTGATTACTAACGTGACTTATAACCAAAATCACTTAGTTTTGGTTCGTTTTTAAAAGTGATTTTTATCAAATGGGTTCCTGGAAGGAGGTTCAAAAAGTTGCGATCAAAGCGAACACCAACACTATTTGAATAAATCCAAAAATCAGCGAGAAATGATTTATTGGTTACTTTTAAAATTGCTGTTTTATTGACTAAATCTACGTTTTCAAGTGTCATAAAAATTGGTTGAATTGGAAACGATTTCTTTTTTGAAATTAAAAAATCACGCGAGTAAATACCATTTAAAGTAATTCGAACCACTGCATCATTCGTTTTAGCTTGAACTTGATTGTAAATTTCTTGATTGGCTTGATACGCTAATTTTACGGAAGTCGTTTTCGTATTTACTAATTTTCCATCTAAAGAAAACGTTTCAATTTTCACATTCGTGGTCGTTGTATCTCTTAAATCTGATTTTAAACAAATACTAATTTGCCCTTTTTCATTTACCTTTCTCAAAACAGCAACTTGGCGATAATCGTCTTTAATTGCGTAATGTAAAGCTTTCCAATTTCCATAGTAATCAATACTAGACCATGTTGGAGCTGGCCAACAATCGTTTAATTGCCAAAAAAGTGTTCCCATACAACGCGGCGCATTTAAGCGATGACCAGCAACAGCGGTAGAAACAGCATACGCTTGTGTTAATTGTGAAAAATAGACAAATTGCTCAAAATCAGATGTTTTACCATATAACAAATCAGATTGCTTTTCAATCATTCCGTTGCCAACATAACTTTTTTGATGGTGCTTCATGACTTCAGAATACAAATTCCAATCTTTTCTATCCGCAAAAGTTGCTAAGGTTGAATATTCTGGGAAACTCTGAAATCCATATTCAGCATTGAATCTACCTATCTTGGTTGCAAAATTAGACATTGGGTCTTTTCCATGCCAAACTCCCCAGTAATGCTGAGAACCATGGTTGTAAAAATCATCATTACCCCAATTACTCAAAGGCGAAGTGTGGATGTAAGAAGTATTGGTCCAATTCGCAATCGATACATCAGCCAAGCGTTTGAATAAATCATAATAAGCTTGTTCGATTATCTTCTCATCTTTTTCAGTCAAGTTATATTGTTTCTGAAATCCCCAATTTTTCCAAGCAACATCAACCTCATTATTTCCATTGAACAATACTACACTTGGATGCGCAGAAATGCGTGGGATTTGGTAATTTAACTCAGTTTCTACAGATTTTAAAAAGGCGTCATCACCTGGATACATCGCACAGGCAAACATCAAGTCTTGCCAAACCATAATTCCTTTTTCGTCGCAGGTTTTGAAAAAGACATCATCAGGATAATAGCCTCCGCCCCAAACGCGAACCATGTTGAAATTTGCTACAAGCATTTGGTCTATCATCTCAACAATGGATTCATCAGTTACCTTGGAAGGAAACACTTCTTGCGGAATGTAGTTGGCTCCTTTACAGAAAATTGGAACTCCATTCACATGAATTTCATAGGATGTCCCCCATTTATCGGCACTTTGAACCAATTTTGAAGTACGCACACCAAATCGAATTGTTTTAGTATCAACCAATTCATTTTTTGTGTTGAATAATCTTAATGTATCTGTATAAAGAAATTGTTCACCAAAACCGATTGGCCACCACAATTTGACATTTGGCAAAATGAAAGGCAATTGTATAATATTATTGGTGCCTTCAACCAAGGTTTCATTCAATTTTTGTGTGCCAAAAAGCGTTGATTTCAATACATAATCACGTGAAGAATCTTTTAGTTGAAAACTATACAAAAGTGAGGCTGTTGTTCCTTTAACTTTCAAGGTATTGACTACTAAATTCTGAATCTCTGCCTTTTTTCCAATGCGAATTTGAGCAGGTTTTGAGAATCCTATTGTATTCATTCTCAAAGCCCAATCCCAACCAAATTGATATTGCGGCTTACGTGTTAAAGGTGAAATCTTTGTTGGGTTCACATCATTTGGAGCTGGATAATGAAACGCTTCTTTGCTGTAACGCTCTTTATGATAAAGCACAGGTGGCGTAAAAACAACTTTCACTTCATTGGGTCCAACTTTCACTTTGTACTTTAGTTTTATCGTATGTGGATGAAAGAAATTCCCAGCTTCGTACAATAAATTATTGTTCACGTAAACTTTTGCATAGACATCAATATTTGGAAAATACAATTCTAAAAAATCGCTTGCAACTTCTTCCGCACTTAATTCTATCGTGGATTTTAATTCCCAATTTTGTTGTTCAACCCATGCAAATTCCGACTCGTTTTGACCGTAAAACGGATCAGGCAATTCTTTTGATTCAATTAACTTTTCTTGAATACTTCCTGCTTTACCGAAATCTTGCCAGCTGTTTTTTTTCTGATTATAGAATTCCCAAGTAAGTTCGCGCTGTGCAAATAACGAATGAAACATAAGACAGAAAATTAGAATCGTTTTATACATTTTAAATGCTTTTTAAAGTATGATATTTGAAAAAGGAAACCGCTACTAATTTCATTCCATTTTATTACCGAAAACTTTTCTAAATTTTTCCACTTTTGGTCGCACCACCGATTGGCAATACATATTTTGAGGATTCAATTCAAAGTAATTGTGGTGGTAATTTTCGGCACGATAAAAATTATTGATCGGTAAAATTTCAGTTACGATTGGATTATCCCAGACTTTTTCATCTGTCAATCGCTGTTTGAAATCTGTTGCAATCAATTTTTGTGCTTCGTTGTGATAAAAAATCACAGAACGATACTGCGTTCCGATATCATTTCCTTGACGATTAAGTTGGGTTGGATCGTGAACAAACCAATACATTTCTAATAAACTTTCAACTGAAACTTGAGTTGGGTCAAAAACTATTCTAGCCACCTCAGCATGTCCTGTTGTCCCGTTACAAACCTCTTCATAAGTTGGATTTTCTTTGTGTCCACCTGCATACGCTGGATAAACCTCACTGACACCCTTTATATCTTTAAAACAAGCTTCAATGCACCAAAAGCAGCCAGCACCTAATGTTATTTCTTCTGTCATTTTTATTGATTTAAGTTAAACAAAATCAAAAGCGATTAATTTCTTAGTCTCAAAGATATACAAAACTAAACATTGAAAAATTTGACAGGTAAAGGAAAAGCGATTTTAGTTAGTGTTCAATATCATTCTCATTTTCAATAAACTTTTGAATTAAATTATTTTCATTCGATTCAAATTTAAGTTCCTACTTTTGTGAGCGCTCTATGAAATACGACAAAAACTTCTGGTTACTTTCCTTTTCTATGTTTTTTTTCATGGCAAGTTTCAACCTCATTCTTCCTGAGTTGAATGGTTTTTTAACCAACCTTGGCGGTGCAGATAAAAAAGGATTAATCATTTTACTATTTTCAATAAGCGCTGGAATTTCACGTCCTTTCTCAGGTAAATTATCCGATACAATTGGTCGAAAAAAAGTAGTTTACTTTGGAATTCTCATTTCGTTTATCGTTGCTTTACTATACCCTCTCTCCTACTCGATTGGTTTCTTTTTATTGTTGCGACTGCTACATGGATTTAGCGCTGGATTTTCTCCAACTGGCTCAACAGCTCTGTTGACGGATATAATCCCACCTGAATCAAGAGGGAAAGCAATGGGAATATGGGGTACGTTTATTTCATTGGGAATTGGAGTTGGGCAAGCACTTGGATCATGGATTTTTGAATGGAAAGGCTACAATGTGCTATTTATGACTTCCTCCTTTTTCACTATTATTTCCTTAATTTTAGTTGTGAAAGTCAAAGAAACTTTAGTGGTTCGTCAACGATTTAATGGCTCACAACTATTAATTAAATTTCAAGACGTTTTTGAACCAAGCGTTCGACCTGCTGCAATGGTTATGCTCTTAACAGCCTTTTCCTCTGGAATTATCTTTGTGGTAACTCCTGATATCTCAGCTTTTCTTGGCATTACCAACAAAGGTTTCTTCTTTGGAATTTATGTGATTTCAACCATAATTATTCGGCTTTTCACAAGTTCGCTTTCCGATAAAATTGGAAGAAGACAAACACTTTTAATAGGTTGTCTAATTTTGATGATAAGTATGATTTTAATTGCTACTTCAAATTCTGTT
>JBILQY010000058.1:0-10464 GCA_044372955.1 Crocinitomicaceae bacterium
GGAACCTTACAAATAAGTGGTGCTAACAACCGCATCCCAACTGCAAGTGCCCTTACCATTTCTACTGGTGCTACTTTTGACATGAATGGTCGCAGTCAAAGCGTTTCATTATTTGACGGTGGCGGAACAATTACAAGTAGTGTGGCCGGTGCTGTTACGATAACACATGGTGGAGGTAATACTTCATCTACTTTCAGTGGAGTGATACAAAACGGAAGCGGAACTGTGGCACTTAGTAAACCACTCACTGGTACGATTACACTTACTGGTACTAATACGTATACAGGAGGAACATCTATTACAAATGGTGGTGTTTCAATCGGAAATGGAGGAACAAGCGGTTCCGTGGCAGGCAATATTACTTTTGGTTCGACTGGTACTGTGTTTTTTAACCGCTCTGATGATTTCACGTTCTCCGGTAACATCTCAGGAAGCGGTAACACAGTTTTTAAGCAGGGCGCTGGAACAATGACACTTACAGGTAGTATAACGAGTATAGGCTCGGTTGCGGTACAGGGAGGAACTCTGTCCATTGGTAACGGTGGCACCAGCGGATCGGTATCTGTCAACATCAACAATACCGCTACGGTCGTTTTTAATCGCTCTGATAACATAACTTACACTAATGTGATTTCCAATCCTGGTACAATAACTAAATTGGGAGCAGGTACCCTCACGCTTAGTGGCGTAAATACCAATACGGGAGCGTTTAATGTGAATGAGGGAATTGTGCAAATAAGCGCAAATGAAAGAATAGGTAATAACTGCTCTCTCAACGTGGCTAGTGGAGCAACATTTAACCTGAATGGATTCTCAGAAACTATAGCTTCCATCGCTGGCGCAGGAACCATAACAAGTACTGTTGCTGGTGCTGTAACACTTACTAATGGAGGAACAAATACGACTACTTTTAGTGGTGTTATCCAAAACGGAAGTGGAACCGTTTCTTTAACAAAATCGGGAACTGGAATACTTACCTTAAGTGGTGCTAACACCTACTCGGGTGGTACAACCTTAAGTGCGGGTACTTTGAACATTAACAACGCTTCAGCCATTGGTACAGGTACATTTACCATTTCTGGAGTTGCAACTATTAATAATACAACAGTTGGCGCAATAACCCTGAGCACCAACAATGCCCAAAGCTGGAATGCTAACTTTACTTTCACAGGAACACAGCCACTTGATATGGGTACAGGCGCAGTTACACTTTCCGCAACTCGTACAGTGACAGTTACAGCGAGTACTTTAACTGTTGGAGGTGTGATTTCGGGTACATCATTTGGGTTGACCAAAGCGGGTGTTGGAACGCTAACTTTAACTGGTACTAATACTTATACTGGTGTTACCACTATTAGTGCGGGAACTCTGAAGTTAGGCGCCAACGAGCGCATCAGCAACAGCAGTGCCCTAAGCGTGGGCAGCGGAGCATTTTTAGACTTGAACGGATTTAGCGAGACTGTCGCCTCTATTACAGGAGGAGGCACCGTTACCAGCAGTGTGGCCGGTGATGTGACCTTTACGTATGCCGGCGACGCGAATAGTACCTTTACAGGTGTCATCCAGGATGGCAGTGGCAAAGTGGCACTTGTAAAACAGGGAATAGGATTCTTGAACCTCGGAGGCGCTAATACCTACACAGGTGGCACCACCGTGAGCGCGGGATCTTTTCAAATTGGCAATAGCGGCAGCGGATCAATTGTGGGCGATATAGTGAACAACGGCAATGTGACGTTCAACAGAAGTGTGGCATGGACCTTTCCTGGTATTATATCTGGCACAGGTACAGTGCTCAAGACCGGTCCGAGTTCACTCGTCCTCTCCGGCGCCAATACCTACACAGGAAAAACTACACTTGTTTCAGGTACTACTGTGATTACGTCCGACAACAACCTAGGTACCCCGCCAGCAACTGCCACACCCGGCCATCTGGAGTATAGCGGCACTGCGAATCTCCAGACATCGGCCACTTTTACCCTGAATGCGAATCGAGGGATTCTACTAGGCGGAGTTACAGGTACTAAGCGTTTCACTGTGGATGCAGGTACTACGCTGACTTACGGTGGAGTAATCACCGCAATCAATTCTGATTTTTTCACAAAACAAGGGGACGGCACCCTCGAGCTTACCGGCGCCAGCACTTATACCGGCGTTACCACGACAGTGTCGCTGGGCACCTTATCGCTCGGCAACGGTGGTACCACAGGCTCCCTGTCTGTAGATATCGTGAATAATGCCTCCGTCATCATTAACCGCTCAGACGACCACACGTTTAGCAGGGTTATTTCTGGTTCGGGCTCGCTCACCAAAAAGGGCGCAGGCACAGTTACGTTTTCAAGCGCTCAAACATACACAGGCGCTACCACCGTTGAGGTAGGCACACTACGACTGGGCGCCGCCGAAACTCTATCCAATAGCAGTGCCTTAACTGTCAACACAGGCGCTAACTTCGATATGAACGGGTTCTCTGAAACCGTTGCCTCCATCGCGGGCGCAGGAACAATTTCAAGTACTGCTGCAGGGTCGGTTACGCTAACCAACGGAGGAACAAATACAACTACTTTTAGTGGTGTTATCCAGAATGGCAACGGCACGGTAGCTCTCACTAAATCGGGTACAGGCATACTAATTCTTTCAGGTGCTAATACCTTAACTGGTACCATTAGCGTAACTGCTGGTACACTAGTCGGAAATAACCCCAATGCTCTTAGTTCTTGTGCTAGTGTAACAGTAAACTCAAATAGTATATTACGTAGTGATGTAGCCTCAGTTCTGCCTCCACTCACTCTTAATGGGACAGGTTCAACAGCAGGAAAAATGAATTGTAATGGATTTAATTCCACAACTAACCAACTAACTTTAGGTACAACTTCTCAACCCGATGGCACTTATGGTAGTACTTCCTCTTCAGCAACTATTCAAAACAATACATACTTTACAGCTGGAGCAACAGGTATTATTACAGTAGGAGCTCCGTGTACTGTTAGCGCAGCTTCTTCAATTCCTACACTTTGTGATCAAACAGCCCTTTCGCCTATTACACACACAACTACAGGAGCCATAGGTATTGGTACTTCTAGTGGTTTACCTTCTGGAGTTTCTGCTTCTTGGTCAGCCAATACAATTACCATTTCGGGGACTCCAACAATTGCAGGTGTTTTCAATTACAGCATTCCATTATCAGTTAATTGCGGTTCAGTTAATGCCACAGGGACAATTACTGTAAATCCAGTTTCCGTTGGAGGAACAGTTGCAGGTAGCACAGCAGTGTGTACAGGAACGAATAGTACGCTATTGACCTTATCTGGAAACACAGGAGCAGTTACAAAATGGCAATCAGCTACTTCGAGTGATTTCTCAATAGGTCTAACGGACATTTCAAACACAACTACAAGCTTAACAGCAACGGATTTAACAGCAACCACTTATTACCGAGCAGTAATTGGAAGTGGTGTGTGTTCAACGGCAAATAGTTCTACTGGAACAATTACTGTTGATGTTGCTTCCGTTGGTGGAACAGTTGCAGGAAGCACAGAACTTTGTCCAGGAACGAATAGTACAACATTGACTTTAGCAGGAAACACTGGCGCAGTTACAAAATGGCAATCAGCTACTGCGAGTGATTTCTCAACAGGTTTAACGGACATTTCAAACACAACTACAAGCTTAATAGCAACGAATTTAACAGTAACCACTTATTACCGAGCAGTAATTGGAAGTGGCGTTTGTGCAACGGCAAATAGTACTACAGGTACTATCATCGTTTATACAAATTGTTACGACTGGATAAGTACAAGTTCTACAAATTGGAACGTTCCTTCAAATTGGGGACAAAACGAGGTTCCTTCTGAAAATGCAAGAATTAAAATTGCTCCGAGTGCAACTGCTAATCTATCATTAGACCAAGATCGTAAAATTGAAAGTTTAAACTTGAATCAACGTGGTATTAAAGTTGTTTTAGGTAACAACAACTTAACAATCAATGGTGCAATTGTAGGTGAAAATTTAACAAGTTATATCCGAACAAATTTAAATGGATCTATTAGTACAACCTTAAACAATGGAGCAACAAAGAAATTCCCAGTTGGACAAGCAGATTATAATCCGGTAACCATAACCAATTACAACACCACAGCCGATAGCATTTCTGTTCGAGTTAAAGATTCTGTTTTATTAGAGGCCTATAGTGGAACACTTGTGAACACTGTAAATGTACAACGCACTTGGTTTATCAAAAAGAACAACCCAAATACTTTAGGAGTAGATTTCGTTTACGAATGGGACACAACTAACCAATTAGGTTTTATGCCAGGTTATTATTTGAATCATTTTGAGGGTTCCAATTGGGAAATTGCAGATTTTGATAATTATGGTCAAATCGTAAAAAATGGAAGTCGTGTTTCTTTATCGTTGTTTGGCTACCAAGGCGGATTCTCACCCTTTACATTTGGCGATAGTCCAAGTTCACCACTACCAGTCGAATTGTTGGATTTCACAGCCACTTGTTTAGAAGACAATACCGTAAGCATAGATTGGTCGACTGCTTCAGAGCAAAATTCGGATTACTTCCAAGTGATGAAATCTTTAGATGGTTTTGATTGGCAAATTTTAGAAACTGTTAAAGCTGCAGGAAATTCAACTAGTTTACTCAATTATTTGGTTTTAGATAGAGAACTGCAATCAACGAATTCGTATTACAGGTTGAAACAATTTGATATTGATGGTCAAAACGAAACGTATGAAATTGTGGCTGTAGATTGCAAGGAAGATGACTCAAGAAACGAATTAATTTCTTTTCCAAATCCAAGTGAGAATAATTTCTACGTGAATTTCAAAAGTAAAGACGTTAAAGGTGTTGGAAAACTAACTGTTTTTGATTCCAAAGGCTTGTTGATTTTTTCTAAAAGTGTTCAAATTAGTGAAGGTTCTAATGTCCATGCTTTTGAAGATTTTAATGTGCCTGTAGGTATTTATTTTGTCTCCTTGCAAACAGATAATTACAAATCTAATGTTGTGAAGCAAGTTGTAAAATAGCGAGCGTGCATAAAATTGACTTTGTGTTTTTGATGAGTAATTTATGATAATGTTAGTTGAATTATTACTAGCATAAATAATTTAAAATGTGTATCCGCAATCGTACCAGTAAAATACTTTAACATTGAAAATCAATAATTTAATCGAATTGAGATCTATTTAATGAATAGCAGCGAACCATTATTGGCCTTGAATTTCTAGGTTTTAGCTACTGAACTGAAACTGTTAATTTTTAAAATTTCTGTAAGAACATTTTTAAAAAATTTCAGTTTCAGAAAGGAGTTAAAATTGTTCGCAACGAGTTGTAAATAATTATAGGGCAAGGATTTGCGAACAAAAAGAAATTCAGAGCCTTGATTTTTTGATTCTTTTTCATCAAGGAAAAAGAATGGCAAAATTAATAAAAGCCCAAATTTAGATTTTGTTCGAGTTATGAATTACAGTTGTATTATTTTTAAGTGATAAGAAAGCCAATACTCAAATAATTTAATTTTTCAGAACATTATAGGGTTCATTCAGAACATTATTGTAGAAATTATTACACTTTTTTTTTATTTTTCACAAGGTATTTAAACTTCCTAACCTACTATTAAAAACACTACTACTTCTGGATGAAAATTAGGAAAGAACTTATCACTAAAATTTTGGGAAATGATATTGAGAATATTGATGAAATAATATCAAAGTTCACTTCAATTCGTGCAAAAAGAAAAGAAGTTCTTTTAGAACAAGGTGACAATTGTGAATGGGTCTATTTCATAGTAAAAGGTGCAGTTCAAATTTATGCTACAGATAAAGATATGAATGAGGTTACCCGAGAAATAGTTGTTGAGGATACTTGGTTTAGTGATTTGCAAAGTTTTAACACTGGAACCTCATCAACTGAGTCCATTCGTACCTTGGAGCCAACAATTTTAATCGCTATAAATCACAATGATTTTGAATTTATGATGCAAAAAATCCCCAAATTTTATTTGGTTTACAAAGGTATTTTAGAAAAGAATTACGAAAACTCGGTTGAGCGGGTAAAAACATTAATGAACTTGAACGCAACCGAACGTATATTATGGTTAAAAAAAACAAAACCAACTTATTTTAAACGATTCCCAAATAAACTTTTGGCTTCCTATTTGAATATCAATAAAGACGTTTTCAGCAGAATTTACACTAAAATATAAATTTTTTACATGTAGAAAATAGTACTGTTATGAAAACAATTCAATTTAGTTTACTTCTGATTTGGTTAATCTTGCTATTTTTTAATTTGTTTTTGATTTGGAAGTATCTAATAAAATCGCATAACCCCAAATTAACTAGTAGTTTAAATACGGCCAAGGTTGATTCAAGTTTTATTGATGACGACTTTGAAATCCCCCATCAACAAAATCAATTACAAGAATTATCTAATTTGATGGAAGAAATAAAAAACGAATCAGATTTAGCTCAGCACTATAAAATTCAGCAGTTGTTTGCTTTTTTCCAAACTAGCAATTTCCCAATAAAGAATAGTTTTGAGAAATCAATAGAAGTATCAGAACCAACTTTGATGGTAAAAAACAGCAAGTTAAAAAAGAAACTTCTAAGTATTCATCCAAACTTGACAGAACAAGAATTGTGGTTGTGCGAACTCATAATTACTAAAAAATCGATTACTGAAATTTCTGAAGTAATGAAATTAGCAGCGGGAACAGTAAGAGTTTACAAAACAAATTTGAAGCTAAAGTTGAATCTCAGTCAAGAAAATAGTTTGAAAGATTATTTGAATAAATTATATGAGATGAAGTAATTAATGTATATCCGCTTGTTTCCCCAAACTAGTTAGAAAAGAACTCAAACTTGATTTAACTACCTTGCTACTAATGCAATCATGCTTTGAATTTAATAACAACTAATAAGATTCCTCACCATGTTCGGAATGACTTTTTGGGTGGGAAATCAGGCGAAAATGCGAAGCATTTTCGCAAATCCTCCTCGATGCAAGTCTTTCCGAACGAAGTGAGGAATCTTTAAAAAAGAGGAACTATAATTCAATTCGCCGCGGCGAATCAAAGTTGTCATTGGTGGTAAAGCATGGAATCTTTAAAAGCGTTTTTTTAATTAAGGGAAACAAGCGGATTATCATTGTAAAATTTATTGCGATAATTGTTATTAATAGAATCAACCTAAAATTCAATTTTAAAAGATTACAAATCGCTTCGAGTAAAGATTTACTATGATTTCCTTCTTCGCCGCGGCGAATGAAAAACCCAATCAAAAATCAAGCATCAAGCATCAAAAATCCTATACAAACTTCCCATCACGCATCACCAAACTCCTATCTGCCATTTGTGCAAGTTCTTCGTTGTGTGTTACGATAACAAAGGTTTGATTGAACTCATCGCGTAATTGAAAAAATAATTCGTGAAGATCTTTAGCGTTTTTAGTGTCTAGGTTTCCTGAAGGTTCGTCAGCAAAAATCACTTTTGGGTTATTGATTAATGCTCTGCAAACTGCTACACGTTGTTGTTCACCTCCAGATAATTCAGAAGGTTTATGCGTTTTACGGGATGAAATTCCTAATCTTTCCAATAAAGGCAAAGCCAATTGTTCTGCTTCCTTTTTACTTTTTCCACCTATTAAAGCAGGTAACATTGCATTTTCAATCGCTGTAAATTCAGGTAATAATTGATGAAATTGAAAAATGAATCCCAAGGAAGTGTTTCTGAAATTTGCTAATTCTTTCTGAGATAATTTGAATGGATTAACGCCACCAATTTCTAAAATACCAGCATCAGGTTTGTCTAATGTGCCTAAAATTTGAAGTAAAGTTGTTTTTCCAGCTCCAGAAGAACCGACAATTGAAACGATTTCTCCTTTACCAACTTCTAAATTTACTCCTTTTAGAATGGGCAGTTCACCGTAGGCTTTTTGTATGTCTTTTGCGACAAGCATCAAATATCTAATTTTAGATTGTGACCCATTTTATCTCTTTTTACTTGCAAGTAGCTAGCGTTGTGAACGTTGCTTTTAATTTCCAAAGATACATTTTCTACAATCTCCAATCCATAACCAACTAAACCAGTTCGTTTTTTAGGATTATTAGTCATCAAACGCATTTTTGATACACCTAAAGCTCGTAACATTTGTGCACCTAAACCATAATCTCTTTCATCAGCTTTGAAACCTAATTCGATGTTAGCTTCCATTGTGTCCATTCCACCTTCTTGTAACTTGTAGGCTTTCAGTTTGTTAACCAAACCAATTCCACGTCCTTCTTGATTCATATAAATCACAACGCCTTTTCCAGCTTCTTCAATCTTGTTCATTGCTGCATGTAATTGAGGACCGCAATCGCAACGACATGAGCCGAAAATATCGCCTGTCATACAAGATGAATGTACGCGTACCAAAACAGGTTCATCTTTTTCCCATGTTCCTTTTACCAAGGCTAAATGATCCATGTCTGAATTCAAATCTTTGAAAGCGTGTAGTTGAAAATCACCGATTTCTGTAGGTAAATTTACATCTACAACATGTTCAATATGTGTTTCATTTTTGATTCGGTATTTGATTAAATCCTCAATCGAAACAATTTTCAAATCGAATCTTTTCGCAATTTCAATTAGTTGTGGCAAACGTGCCATAGAACCATCTTCATTCAAAATCTCAACGATAATTCCAGCTTCTTCAAAACCTGCCATTCTTGATAAATCAACCGCAGCCTCCGTATGTCCAGCACGTCTCAAAACACCGCCTTTGCGTGCCCGTAATGGAAAAATGTGTCCAGGTTTACCTAATTCTTCAGGACGCGTTTCTGGATCAATCATTGCCAAAATCGTTTTCGCACGATCACTTGCAGAAATACCCGTAGTGCAACCATGACCAATTAAGTCGATACTTACAGTAAATGGAGTTTCATACGCCGCAGAGTTGTTGCGAACCATCATCTCCAAACCTAGGTTATCACAGCGTTCTTTACTAATTGGAGCACAAATTAAACCACGACCGTGAGTTGCCATGAAATTAATAATCTCAGGTGTTGCATTACGAGCAGCCGTCAGGAAATCGCCTTCATTTTCGCGGTCTTCGTCGTCCACTACGATGATTACTTTTCCATTTTGAATTTCTTCAATTGCTTCCTCGATTGTATTTAGTTGAAATGTCATTTTTTTTATTGATGTTAGGACTTTAGGATATTATGAGAGAATGATTTTATGAGAGAATGATATTATGAGAGAATGAGAGAATGATTTTATGAGAGAATGACTTTAAATTTTGGTTCGAAGCTATTCGTAACTCACTTTTAACTCTTAACTTTTAACTCTTAACTTTTAACTTTCATCTTTCAGTTATTTTAAAGGTATTTGCTTCAACGTCTCCATATAGTATCCCCAGAATTTTTGAACAGAGCTAATCTGAACTTTTTCATCTGGTGAATGTGCAGCACGAATGTTTGGTCCGAAAGAAATCATGTCTACACCCAGTAAATGTTTTCCTAAGATTCCACATTCTAAACCTGCGTGACACGCTTTTACTTTTGGTTCTTCGTTGTATAGTTCTTTGTAAAGGTTTTCCATCAAGTTCAAAATAGAAGAACTTGGATTTGGTTTCCATCCTGGATAATCACCGCCTTGAACAACGTCGCAACCTGCATTTTCAAAAGCGCAACGAATATTCATCGCTACTTCAGATTTTGTAGATTCTACGCTACTTCTTTGTAAAGATTGACTTGTAAATGAACCATTTGAAATGATGATTCTTGCCAAGCTTGAGGAAGTTTCCACTAAACCAACGATATCAGGACTCATTCTGAAAACACCATTGTGAACAGAACAAATCAAATTGATGATTTTCTTGAAGTCAGCATCATTCATAGCTTTTTCAGCAGCAGTAATTTCTTTCGCTTGAATATTGATAGCAGGTTCGATGCTTTGGTATTCTTCTTTTAAAGTTGCTACTTGAAGGTCAAAAAGTTCGTGGAATTTAGCGGCATCTATTGCTTGAATAGAAAGTACAACTGTCGCCTCACGTGGAATTGCATTACGTAAACTTCCTCCGTCAAATGCAACTAATTGAGGAGAAATTGATTGACTTATTTCCCATAAAATGCGCGCCATCCATTTGTTAGCGTTTCCTCTTCCTTTGTCGATGTCCATTCCAGAATGACCACCCAACAAACCACGAATTGAAATTTCAACCGTTTTGCTATTTGCTTTCACAGGAACTTCTGAATAGCTGTAAGAAGTATTGGTGTCAATTCCACCTGCGCAACCGATTGACAATTCATCGTCGTCTTCGGTGTCAATATTTAATAAAATCTCACCTTGCAACAAGGAACCGTCCATTTGCATCGCGCCTGTCATTCCTGTTTCTTCATCGATTGTAAAAAACGCTTCGACAGCTGGATGTTGAATTTCATTGGAAGATAAAACTGCCATAATCGCTGCAACT
>JBILQY010000426.1:0-2699 GCA_044372955.1 Crocinitomicaceae bacterium
CAGATTCCGAGCGCTTCATTATGAGTTTCATCAATGTACTTTTCGTTTCTATAGTTGGAATTATATTCGTGATGGTTTATGCTTTCACAGTTCAACCGGGATTGATTTTACTGTACTTGCTTTCAGCGTTAGGATTGAGTTTCTTTATTAGTTTTCTTTCCAAACGAATTAAAAAAGTGCAGATGACAATTATGAGTGAAACCAAGCAATTAGCTGGAAGTACAACCGAAAGTTTGCGCAACATTGAATTGATAAAAAGTTTGGGATTAACGCAACAAGAAACAGCGCGATTAAATGACCGAACACGTAAAATTTTAGTGCTTGAATTGAAAAAAGTACGTCAAATCCGAAGTATCAGTTTCATTCAAGGAACGACAGTAAATTTATTGCGACAATCGATTATGTTTGCGTTACTGTACTTGCTTTTCAAAGAAAATTTGACACTTGGACAAATTATGACTTTGCAATTTTACTCCTTTTTCATCTTTGGGCCTTTGCAAGAAGTTGGAAATGTAATAATTGCTTACCGTGAGGCAGAAGCTTCCTTGAACAATTTTGAAAAAATAATCAACACACCAATTGAAGCAAAACCAGAAAATCCTGTTCCGTTGAATGCGATTCAAAAATTATCTTTCAACGAAATTACCTTTCGCCATAAATCAGCAAATTATGATGCTTTGAGCAACATTACTTTTGAAGTTCAGCGCGGAGAAACAATTGCATTTGTTGGTCCAAGTGGTTCGGGGAAAAGTACTTTAGTGAAATTGCTGGTTGGTTTGTATTCCACTCCTACAGGAACGATTTTGTATAATGAAATAGATTCTAATTCCATCGATAAAGATGAATTACAACAACAATTAGGATTTGTGACACAAGACACTCAACTTTTCGCAGGAACAATACGTGAGAATTTACTTTTTACCAAACCTGATGCAACGGAAGAACAATTGAATTTTGCACTAAGTCAAGCTGCTTGTGACAGTTTAATAGCAAGAAGCGAATTTGGAATCGACACTGTTATTGGTGAAGGCGGAATGAAACTTTCTGGTGGAGAAAAACAACGTTTATCTATTGCTCGAGCTTTGTTGAGAACACCGAAATTATTGGTTTTTGACGAGGCAACCTCAGCATTAGATTCCATTACTGAAGAATCAATTTCGAATACGATTCGTTCGATTGGAAATCAAAAAGAACATATTACTGTTTTGATTGCTCACCGATTATCCACGATTATGCACGCCGACAAAATCTTTGTCTTAGAAAAAGGTGTCATCGTTGAAACTGGTAAACACAGCGAACTATTGGACGAAAAAGGATTATATTACGCGATGTGGCGTCAACAAATCGGAGAGAGAAGGGATTAATAGTTTTTCAATGAACTTGAACAATTGTGTGATTTGAGTCATTAGATTCCTCCCTATGGTTCCAATGACAACATTTTATTTGTTGATTTATTATTCCCCTTTTTAAAGAGATTCCTCGCTTTGCTCGGAGAAAGTCTTTCCAACTGAAAGGAGGAATTTCTATTTTAAGTTCCTAAAGCTTTTTTACCAAGTCAACTAAACGATTCGAATAACCTGTTTCGTTATCGTACCAGCCAGAAATTTTAACCAATTTTCCAAGAACTGTTGTCAATTGAGCATCAAATAAACAACTTAATGGACTTCCAATAATATCTACAGAAACAATTGGATCTTCTGTGTAACCCAAAATTCCTTTAAGATTTGTTTCGGAAGCAAGTTTCATCGCTGCATTGATTTCTTCAACAGTTACTGGACTTTCTGTAAACATAGTCAATTCCGTCATCGAGCCATCAGCAACAGGAACACGCACACTTCCGCCTGTCATTTTTCCTTTATATTCTGGGAAAATTTTAATCACAGCTTTTGCAGCACCCGTTGAAGTTGGAACAATAGAATTTGCAGCTGCACGAGCTCTTCTTAAGTCTTTATGAGGTGCATCGTGTAATCGTTGATCAGATGTATAACTGTGTACTGTTGAGATGTATGCATAATCAATTTGAAAAAGCGAACGCATTACAGCAATCATTGGTGCAACATTATTAGTAGTGCAAGACGCATTAGAAATTATGTTATCGTTTAACTCTAAAACTTCCTCGTTTACCCCAAGAACCACAGCAGGAATATCAGCATCACTTGCCGGTGCAGAAATAATAACTTTTTTAGCTCCGCCAATTAAATGTTTAGAGGCTGCTTCTCTCGTCAAAAACAAGCCAGATGATTCGACAATGATTTCAACTTTATTCTGACCCCAGGCAATTAACTCAGGGTTTTTCTCGTGTGAAAAGATAATTTTTTTACCATTTTCAAACGTAACAACATCTCCTTCAATTGTAAACTCTAAAGGGAAAATACGATGAATACTGTCATATTTCAACAAATGCATGAGTGTTTTTGTATCTGCGGGGTCATTTACCATCGCAACATTAATCGCGCTATCCAACAATGCTAATCGTGTGAAATAACGACCAATTCTACCAAAACCATTTACTCCTACATTTTTCATCTTCATCAAATTTTAATACACAAATGTAACTAACAATAAGAACTGTAATTAGTTTAAAGGCGAAAGCTATCTTAATTTATCTTAATTTATCTTAATTATCTAATTATTATTTCACCAAGGATTCAATTCCCAAAATCAAATTATGAATCACTTTAATGTGAATTTCTTGCGCT
>JBILQY010000081.1:0-9212 GCA_044372955.1 Crocinitomicaceae bacterium
GCACCAAATGGATGTCCATCTCCGAATGCGTCAGCAACTATTTCAGTTATTCCAACACCAGTCATCACTGCACCAAGTACAGGAATTTGTACGGGTGGTCAAACAACTATTACAGCAACACCAGATTTACCTGGAGGATTACCTACTTGGGCGCCACTTCCTGCTGGTCAGTCACAAAACCTTAGTATTACTGTGGCTCCAGCTGCAACAACAAACTATGTAATCACCTATTTTTTAAATGGTTGTACAAGTATTCCTGTAACAGTTCAAGTAACGGTTACAGATGTACCAACAGTTACTGTGGCCGACATCGGAATTTGTACAGGTGCAACTGGAACGATGGTTGCTGTGCCATCTACTGGAGTTGGAACTTATACTTGGACACCAAGCTGGACTGGTACTTCGGTAGTTGACGATGAAACCTTTGAAGTTTCTCCTCCATCAACCTCACCAATATCAGTTGTTTATACATTAAATAACTGTCCAAGTTTACCTGTGACAGCCTTTGTAACTGTAACGAACGCACCAACATTAAGCTTCACTGGCACAAATCTTTGTGCTGGTTCAACTGGAACTTTAACAGCCGTACCAAGTTTCCTAGGTGGAACGTATGTTTGGGAAAATGGAGAAACTACTGCTTCAACTCAAATTACACCAAATGTTGACACAACTTACAGCGTTGACTACAACTTAAATGGATGTATTGTTACGGGTACTGCAAACGTAACTGTTGATGAAGTTCCAAACGTTTCGTTTATGACAACTGTGACAGAAGGTTGTGCGCCACTTACAATTAAATTAATCAATACAACAGATTCTACAAATAACTGTATTTGGGATTTAGGAAATGGTGCTACAATTAATCAATGCGGCAACTTAAGTTATACATTTATGGAAGCAGGCTGTTACGATATCTCATTAACAACGGATTCTCCAAATGGCTGTTCAAATACCTTAACATTAGCTGATTTAGTGTGTGTTTATCCGCAACCAATTGCTTCGTTTAATACTACAACTGAAGTGATAAGTTCTGATAATCCAACATTGACAGTATCCAATACCAGCGTTGGGGCGATAGACTATGTTTGGAATTATGGAAATGGTGTAACTGAAAATTCAATCTTCGAACCAGGCGAAATAACTTATACTGGTGATATTGAACCTGAATATGTGATTTCATTAATTGCAACTTCTGAATACGGTTGTGTTGACACAGCTTATACAGTAATTAAAGTGCGCGATGAGTTATTGATTTTTGCTCCAAATACCTTTATTCCGGATGGAGATGGGTTGAATGACATTTGGTTCCCTGTAATCACGGCTGGAATAGTGGAAAACTCGTATGAGTTGATCATAATCAACCGTTGGGGAGAAATCATATTCCAAACGCGTGAGGTTACTGCTGGTTGGGATGGAACTTATAAAGGCGAACAATGTCAAGATGGTACGTATTCTTACAACATTCGATTCAGAAGCACATTCGATAAAATGACTAAAAATATCACTGGCCACATTAACTTGTTAAGGTAGAATTCTTGAGTTAGTGTTTATTTCCTATATTTTTTCGAATTGGGAAATGGAATAAATCAGAAATGGATATGCAAAAAGATGAAGTTTATCTTTTTTTATAATTTGCTTTGTTTCAATTTGTAAAACAATGAAAATAATAGAGTTCATTTTTAAAATTACAGGCTTTTGTATTGCTATTATCAATTTCCTACGGATTTTAATGTCGCCATTTTTAATCGGAACTGTATTTGGAGGTTTAATTTATCTTGCTTTTAAATCAACTTTTAGTCTTGTTATAGGAATATTCTTTTCATTGGTTGGTTTGCTAATTGGAATATTTTGGGCAACTAATGTTTGGAAAAAAACAGGAACTACTGAATACATCGGAAGATTACATGCTTCGAGAGATTTGGATGACATTTTTACAAAGAAAAATGAGATTAAAACTCAACCAAAGCTAGATGATAAATAAATCGTTGAAACGATTATAAATCCCCACGTTTTCCCCATAGGTGTGGGTTTAAACCCAAACCTATGGGGAAAACACCCACATTTAAAAACCATTTCAATGGTTTACCAAACCCCACCACCCCGAGTTGAGTTGATTCTAAAATAATTAAAAAAATGATTCGTATCACAAAAACAGAATCGAAAACTTTACTCAGATTTTCTGTTTTCTATTCTAAAAACTTTACCCCTTTCGCTGATAAAAGTGATTTCATCTGTGAAATCGCCACTTGATTGAGTTGTAAAATACGTTCTTCAGAAGTAAAATTTTGTTGAATCAAAAGCGCATTGATGCTTTCCATATTACTCAAAACCACCAACTGTTCCAATGAAGCTTGGTCACGGATATTTCCCTCTATAGTTGGATTTTGTATTTTCCATTCTTGGGCAGTCATTCCGAATAGTGCAACGTTTAATAAATCGGCTTCGTTTGCGTAAATGATTTTGGCTTGCTCTTTTGTTAAAGAAATTGGTATCAAATTCTCTTTAATGGCATCAGTGTGTATTCGATAATTGATTTTAGAAATCGCACGTTGAACTGACCATTGAAGATTGTGTTGGTTGGATTCTGCTTCCTTGAGACGTTGAAATTCACTAACTAAATACAATTGAAACTCGGGACTTAACCACATAGCAAAATGAAAAGCTAAATCTTTGTTAGCAAATGTCCCTCCATACCTCCCCGGTTTCACCAACAATCCAATTGATTTTGTCCGTTCAATCCATTGACCAGCCGACATTATAAATCTATTTGTACCAGCTTCACTTCCAATTACCCCGAATTCGGGGTAATTAAAATTAGAATTATGAATTTGTTCCCAGATCCCTAAGTATTCAATTGTATTTTTATTTGAAATCCATTTTCCAATTAAACCACTTCCCTCTTTAATACCAGATGTCATATCTGTTAATGAAATATAATCGCTCTTCTCTTTTATTAAAACTTGAACTTTTACACCTTTTACTTCAATTTCCTTTTTCATAACATACTTATTTTGATTGTAATAGCTAATATTTCTAAACCTCACCTAAAAACTTTACCCCTTTCGCTGATAAAAGTGATTTCATCTGTGAAATCGCCACTTGATTCAACTGCAAAATACGTTCTTCAGAAGTAAAATTTTGTTGAATCAAAAGCGCATTGATACTTTCCATATTACTCAAAACTACCAATTGTTCCAATGAAGCTTGATCACGAATATTACCTTCCAATCTTGGGTTTTGATTTTTCCATTCTTGGGCAGTTATCCCAAAAAGTGCAACGTTCAATAAATCTGCTTCGTTAGCATAAATTATTTTGGCTTGCTCTTTTGTTAAAGAGTTTGGAACGAGGTTTTCTTTGATTGCATCTGTGTGTATACGGTAATTTATTTTGGAAATCGTTCGTTGAACTGACCATTGTAAGTTCTGATTACTTGATTCAGTTTCTTTAAGGCGTTGGAATTCCTTTATTAAAAATAATTTGAAAATTGGGTTAATTGCTGAACAAAATTCGAAAGCTATGTCTTTATGTGAGTATGTGCCACCATATTTTCCTTGAATAACAATAAAACCAATTGCATTTGTTTTTTCTTTCCATAAACCTGGACTTAAACCAAAAGTGGGAAGTCCAGCTTGTGTTTTAAAGTGGTCAAATTCGACCACTTTAAATTCAGGGTTGTTTAATTTTTCCCAAGTACCAATAAATTCTATTGTGGTTCTGGTTCGAATCCAGTTTTTTATCAAATCTGCAGGCCTAATATTAACTCCTTGACTTTTAGCAATATCAGTTAATGAAATGTAATCTTCACCTTTGAATCGTTTAATTTGAACCTTAGTCCCCTTTACTTCAATTTCCTTTTTCATAACCTACTTATTTTGATGTAATAGATAATATTTCTAATTCCATCGAATTCGACGGAATTAAAACTCGGGTTATAAATTTTTTCCCAAAAACCAAGAAGTTCAATTGTAAATCTATTTCTCAACCAGTTTTTAATTACATCATCGCTGTGTTTACTATTCTTAAACTTTGCAATATCTGTTAAGGACAAATAATCTTGATTGTTCTTTTTTTGGATAACAATATTAATCCCCAATGTTTTGATTTCCTTTTTCATACATTTCTATTATAAATTAAATATACGAAATATTAATCAAAATAAAGATTATTAAATAATCATTTTATTTCGTAACTTCAATAGAAAAAATTATAAAAATGTCAAAATCGTATTCAAAAATTTGGGTTCATGCCGTTTGGTCAACGAAAAATCGCATGTCACTTATTCATCCAGAAATGGAACAGAAATTATTCAATTTTCTAAAAGAAGAATTAAAAAAATCGGGATGCATTGTCAGCATTGTTAATGGTATGCCCGACCATGTTCATTGTTTGTTTGGTATTAATCCTCAAAAATCAATAACCGATATTATCAAACAAATTAAGGGAAGTAGTTCCCATTTTGTTAATAGCAACAATTTAATTCCAGAAAAATTCATTTGGCAACGGGGATTTGGGGTATTTGGTGTTTCGCATTCAGCGGTGGATAATGTTTATCATTATATCCGCAACCAAAAACAACACCATCAAAAACGCACATTCGAATCGGAATACATTAAATTCATGGAATTGAATGGTTTTGAGGATGTGAATCCGCCAAGGCGGAGGAAAATGAATAAATCATTGGTGTGGGTTTAAACCCACACCAATGGGATAATTTACACATATCCCCCAACCATTTCAATGGTTTCCCCAACACAAAACAATCAAATGGAAAATGGTTTAATCCATCCCAATTTTAAAATCAATGCGGCGGTTTTTGGTTCTACCTGCTGGTGTGTTATTATCAGCAATTGGTTTCGTTTCGCCGAAGTAGTTAGCTTTTATTCTACTTGCTTCAACACCGTAACTGATTAATAAATTACGAACGGTTTCTGAGCGTTTTTTTGATAATTACGGATTCTATTTATCACTCAAACACAATCACAAACTCTACCCGTCGGTTTTTTTGACGACCTTCTGGAGTTGAATTGTCGGCGATTGGTTTTGTTTCACCGAAATAATTTACTTTGATTCTGTTTTCAGCGATGCCTTTGGAAATGAAATAATTCTTTACGGCTTCAGCTCTGTTTTTAGACAAAATCATGTTCGCATCATCATCACCCACGTTATCAGTGTGTCCGGAAAGCAATAAATTCCACTCCCCTTTTTGTTTCAATTTATCAGCCAACGTATTCAATGAAGGTTTTGAACTTTCTTCAATTATGTCTTTACTCGTTTCAAACTCAAGGTTTTTCACAGCCATATCAATCACATCTTGGTCTTTTTTCTCGATGACAGGACAACCTTTGTTCTCAACCGGCCCCACAGTTTTCGGACAAGGGTCAACATTATCATTCACGCCGTCACCATCCGTATCTCCGTAGGGACAACCTCTGTTCTCAACTGGACCAGAAATCGTTGGACAATCGTCTTTGTTGTCTGACAATCCATCGTTATCAGAATCTGGCCATGGACATCCTTTGTTTTCTTTCAGACCAACAACTTTTGGACACTCATCTAAATCATCAAAAACGCCATCGCCATCTGTATCGGGGCATCCTTTGTATTCTTTCAAGCCTTTTACATTCGGACATAAATCTTCATTATCCGAAACTCCGTCGCCATCAGAATCTTTTGGTTGGGTTGGTTGATTAATAATTACCTCAGGGATTTTAGATTTTTTATTGAATTGGTAAGCAAATAATACTTCATGTGAGCCACTTGAATAATTACGAATTCCAGATGTGGTAAAATCATAACTATAAGCGAACATAAATTGCTTGTAATTCAAACCAATTAAACCAATTACTGCATCCTTGTTTCGGTAGCTCAAGCCTCCAAAAACAAAATCATTGTAAGTCACTTTAGCTCCTAATTCAACTTGTGGTGACGTGATGAAGGTTGTGCGCAACATGGCATACGGTTCCAACGAAATATTGGCGTTTACCTTAGCTAAATAGGATGCCGATAAATTATAATGTCTAATTAACTTATTACCTGTTGTTATTACCGGAACACTATTTAATTTATTCAAGCGACTTGAAATTAACTGGTTGGCTGCTAGACCAATAAACAACTTGTTTTTCAAATGATATACCAGTCCAAAATTCATGTCTGGTGCAACTTGTTTTACATTGGATTGCAAGGTAGCATCTGGATTGATGTTTTGAATATCTGAACCATTGTATCCATATTGATTTAAGATTCCAGCGATTCCGAAACTGATTCCAGATTGCTTGTCTATTTTCAAATTGTAAGAGTAATTCAACATGACGCCATTTTGCTGAATAGCGCCGCCTTGGTCATCTGAAAAAATCATTCCTCCAATTCCCATGTTGTTGTTTTTCAAACTAGTATGACCACCAATCGTATAAGTTTTTGGAGCGCCTTTGAATCCACTCCATTGATTTCGGTAACCCAATTGAACGCGTGGTGTGTTTTTAATTCCTGTAAATGCCGGATTGATCACAAAATCATTCCAATAATATTGGCTATACATGGAAAGCTGTTGCGCAGAAAGCGAAAAGTTAACAGCAATAGCAACGAGTATTAATCCTATCTTTTTCATTTTCTTATCGTTTTAGCGTTACTACTCCATTGTAATTGTCACCGTTCCCTAATTCGATTACATAGTAATAATCAGCGGTTGGAAGTTCTTTCTCCTTGTATTTTCCATCCCATGGTGCGGATGTACTTTTTCCTTCGTACACTTTTTGTCCCCATCTATCAAAAACTGAAATTAGAGCATTCGGATAGTTTTGTAATCCTGTAATTTCCCAAGTGTCGTTGTTGTTGTCTGAATTTGGAGAAAGTGCTCCTGGAATTTCAAAACAATACTCGGATGTTACAATTACCTCATCCGAATCTGTACAACCATTGCCGTCAGTACCTGTAACTGTATAAGTTGTTGAGCCAAGAGACGGACTAAATGCAATACCATCTGAAACACCACTGTTCCAACTGTATGTCTCTGCGCCAGAAGCCGTAAGAATTACATTTTCTCCTTTACAAACTGATTGGTCTTCGCCGCCATTAAGTGTTTGCAACTTGTTTATAGTCAAATTCAATGTAACTACTGAATCACAACCACTTACGTTTTGCAAGGTAAAAGTTGCCGAATTAGTGCTTTCTGTGTAGGTGTTTCCATCAATCCAGGTGTAAGAGTCGCAAGCAGTTTTGCTATCAATCCCACTATTGGAATTGTTAATTGTGAGATTTATCGTAATTGTACTATCACAACCTACCGAATTTGGAATGATAGCCGAATAATTTCCCGAAGTTGTGTAAATAACACCATCAGGAGCTGTGTAGGAGTTACAAGCTATAGGTGAAATCGAACTTGAGGAAGGTTGAATGAGATCTAAAAAGACAGAAACGGTATTGGAACATCCCAAAGCATCGGTTCCAACGACGGTGTAATAGCCTTCCGTAGTAAACGTAAAAGATTGACCATTAACAACGCCATTATCCCAAGAGTAGGTTACAGCACCTGTTGCCGTAAGTGTAAATTGTGTTCCTGCGCATACTTGTTGGTCTTGCCCGGCATTGATTTGTGGATTGTTAACCACAACCGTAATGCTTTGTGTGCAGGAATTAACGCCATCTGAAATAATAACATCGTAAGTAGTTGTTTCTATTGGATACACTTGAATACTTTCAAAACCAATAGTTCCATCCGACCAATAAACTGTTTCAAGCGGATTGGAATTGACACTCAAAATCGCTGTGTCTCCTAAACAAATGGTATTTGAAGATGCTGTT
The DNA here is from genome assembly GCA_044372955.1 of Crocinitomicaceae bacterium. Taxonomy (GTDB): domain Bacteria; phylum Bacteroidota; class Bacteroidia; order Flavobacteriales_D; family Crocinitomicaceae; genus UBA952. The sequence continues at coordinate 7,799 of JBILQY010000081.1, forward strand.
ACGGTGCAATCGAGTGTTTGTGTAAAAGCAGAATAGGCAAAACACAAAGTGAAAAGAAGGAGTATAGATTTCATTTTTTTAGGCTTAAACAACGAGTTCAAATAAAATTTTTGAATTTAAATCGAATCAATTTCTTGGATTTTTTTTATTAGTGCTAAAATTTTCTCTTTTAACATTGCTAGACATTCATTTTTGGTTATGTTTCTAAAAATAATGCAGTTATATAATTGAGAAATAACATCAGCAATGTTGTCATAAAGCGATTCATTCTCAAAATAATTTATTTTGTAGAATTCATTTAAGTCCTCGTGACATATTCGAAGATTATCATAATTCACTTCAATTTCTAATTCAGAATAAAGAAGTAAGAACTTGTCTAACCAGATTTTTAAAACTTCCTTATTTATTTTTGATTTATTTGACATAATTTTAAATTTGACTCCAACGTTTAAATCTGTGTTTGATAATATCTTCTTTTTAAGCAACTTAAAAAAAGAAATTTTTATTTGTTTAAAATTATTTCATCCCCATACGATTCATTAAATCTTCAATAGCATCTTTCCATTCTTTTGTGCCAATTTTAGAAGCACATTCAATAAGTACTTTTATTTGAACTTTTTCGTCAAGAACAGACAGAATTCTTTGAATTTCATTGATTTGTTTTTCCATTTTTTTTAGATTTTGTTGATTATTCATCTTTTTTGTTTTAATAAAAAATTTTCAAGACATTGTCTTTTTCATATAATGCGAATCGAACCACAAAAAAATTTCTCTATAATTTTCATTGTTACTTACTTCCATTATCTCCATTTATAATTGGTTATTACGAATTGTGGATATTTTTTAATTTACCAATGAACAATTACAATTCCATCAAATCCATCTCCGCCTTTACCACCGAAATAACTAGTTGAATTACCTAAAGAACCTCCTGTACCTCCACTACCTCCTGATCCATAGTAAGTAGCATTATTCCCATTGCTTCCATTTGAATAACATACACCTGCTGCACTACTTGCACCTCCTCCGTAATAGAATAAATTAGAGGAACCACCACTACCACCACTACCCCCTTTAGTATTTGAAGAAGATGGGGAACATGGAGTTCCTGCGGCACCATTATTTCCTGAAGTTACGATTCCTCCTGATGATGAAATTAAATTACCAAATGATGATGCTGTACCTGCTGTACCTGCTGTCATTGAACCGATAGGGGGACCTAAACCTTTTGTTCCAACAGAAACAATGAATGTATCTCCAGATGAAACTATAAAATACCCTTTTTTATATTCTCCACTATTACCACCTTTTCCGCCACTGCCACCATTTCCACCATTTATTCCGCTTGCTCCTCCATTTCCGCCACCTAACACTTCAACAAGAATTTTTGAAACTCCATTAGGAACGATAAAAG
>JBILQY010000427.1:0-2673 GCA_044372955.1 Crocinitomicaceae bacterium
ACACGCATTTGTAAATACTTTCGTACCCATTTTCTCAAATGTAGCAATGATTCCGTCGCGGTCGATTGTGTAACGTACTTGTTCTGAACCTGGATTGATACCAAATTCAGCTTTTGGAGTGATTCCATGAGCAACTGCTTGTTCAACGATAGATGCAGCACGTGCCATGTCCTCGTAAGACGAGTTAGTACAAGAACCGATTAATCCCCATTCTACTTTCATTGGCCAGCCATTTGCCTCCGCTTCAGCTTTCATTTTAGAAACTGGCGTACCTCTATCTGGTGTAAAAGGACCGTTAATATGTGGTTCTAATTCGCTTAAGTTAATTTCAATTAATTGATCAAAATAAGCAGTTGGATTAGCATAAACCTCTGCATCACCTGTTAAATGCTCAGCAATTTTATCAGCTGCATCAACCACTTCTTGACGGCCTGTAGCTGCCAAATATCTTCTCATTGAATCGTCGTAGCCGAAAGTTGAAGTTGTTGCTCCAATTTCTGCACCCATATTACAAATTGTTCCTTTTCCTGTTGCAGAAAGCGAAATCGCTCCGTCACCAAAATATTCAACAATTGCTCCAGTTCCACCTTTAACAGTAAGAATATCAGCAACTTTCAAGATAACATCTTTTGCAGAAGTCCATCCGTTTAATTTTCCTGTTAATTTCACACCGATTAACTTAGGAAATTTCAATTCCCAAGCCATACCAGCCATTACGTCAACAGCGTCAGCACCACCAACACCAATTGCAATCATTCCCAAACCACCAGCATTTACTGTGTGTGAGTCTGTACCAATCATCATTCCACCTGGGAAAGCATAATTTTCTAGTACTACTTGGTGGATAATTCCAGCTCCTGGTTTCCAGAAACCGATTCCGTATTTATTAGAAATCGAAGAAAGAAAGTTAAATACTTCGTTATTTTGATTTAATGATTCTTGTAAATCTTTTGTTGCGCCTACCTTTGCTTGAATCAAGTGATCCGCATGCACTGTGGAAGGAACAGCAACTTTTTTCTTTCCAGCTTGCATGAATTGCAAAAGAGCCATTTGAGCCGTTGCATCTTGCATCGCTACACGGTCTGGAGCGAAATCTACATACGATTTTCCACGTTCATGTGCCACTGTTGCATTTCCATCCCAAAGATGTGCGTAAAGAATTTTTTCAGCCAAAGTCAATGGTTTGCCCACTACTTTTCTTGCTGCTTCGATGCGCTCAGGATATTGAGCATACACCTTTTTAATCATGTCAAGATCGAAAACCTTCATAGTCTATTTCTGTATTGTTAATAATGCGGAGCGAATTTAACTAATTTGAGCGAAGGAAAAGCCAAATTCTGTTAGAAATTCAAATTCAACGAGGAAATTTTTGTAATAAAAACAAAACTTAAAAATTATTTTTTTCGCTCTCCTCGAATCATTCGATTTTTTCCTTGCAAGTCTTTTTTGATTTCGATGGATTGAAAACCTATTTGTTCAAGATAAGATTTCACTTCTTTGCTATACAAATGGTGCAATTCGAAATAAAGAAAACCACCAATTTTGAGCTTTTGTATAGCTAAATCAGCAATTCTTTGGTAGAAAATAATTGGCGAATCGTTTTCCACAAAAAGGGCTAAATGTGGTTCAAAATCTATAACGTTAGGTGACATTTCAGTCTGCTCACTTTCAGGAATATACGGTGGATTGGAAACAATTACATCTATGTCGGAAAGTGTTTGCCAAAAGCTAGCATTCACATCCAAAGCATCGGCAATTGCGAAGGTGACATCAAGTTGATTCAATTGTGAATTTTCACGCGCTAAATCGGTTGCATCTTGTGAAATATCAACTCCAAAAACAGTTGCATTTTTGTATAGACTTTTCAATGCCAAAGCGATACAACCTGATCCAGAACAAATATCAAGCACTTTTTCTATGCTTGAATTTTCTGAAATCCAATCAACTAATTCTTCAGTTTCAGGTCGCGGAATTAAAGCTCGTTTGTCGCATTTGATAGTTAGTCCAAAAAATTCAGTTTCGCCAATTATGTATTGAAAAGGTTCGTTTTCCTGCAAACGTTTCACGTAAGATCGAATATGCAATAAGTCAGATTCTGATAAGCGAAAGTCCGTATTTATTAACAAATCTGCTCGCGACCAATTGAATCGTTTACAAATAATCTTAGTCCACATTGATTTCAATTCCGATTCTGAAAAACCTTCCAATCGCTCGAAGAAATAGGCTTTTGCAGCGTTTAAGGTGTTGTCTTTTACAAACATGGCGCGAAAATAAGAAAAAAGATGTTTGATTTTGGATGTTTGATTTTGGATGTTTGATGTTTGATTAAAAATGTAAATACATTCTTAACTTTGGTTTTCAATTGTGCCTTCATTCAAATTCACATTCATGACGAAAGTTAAGTTATTGTTTTTTGTATTCCTTCTTCACAATTTTATTTTTGCTCAAAAAACGAGTTCTATTAATTATGTTTATCCAAAAAAAATAAGTTTACGGGTTCATATTTTAAAAGGTGGTGCTCGTTTGTTTATAGTGAAAATAGATCCATCGAAGAAATTAGCTAAAAAAGAGCAAGTCAATAATCCAGCATCGATTCCAAGAAGATATTTCAAAGAATTTAAAATTGATACTATCCAAGTTGCTGGAAGAGCCGTTTTTCGTTGGTCACCAAAG
>JBILQY010000428.1:0-2669 GCA_044372955.1 Crocinitomicaceae bacterium
GAAATTCGAAATGAACGATTCATGCAAATCGCTTACAACTCAATAAAAAACAAAGTAGCGATAGGTTACCAAAATATGAATTCAGGAACATTTCAAGATAATTTCGACTTGGTTTTTGCCTATTTCGACCCCACAGAATTATTCTGGTTAAATCAATTTAAGTCGTTGAATAATGAAGGATTAGATGAAGTAAATGATATTCTTTGCACTTCTGATGGTGGTTATATTGCAATTGGCACGAATGAAAGTACAGGGGAAAATGAATTTACGAATAATGGTGGTTCTAATATCTACTTAATGAAAATCGATAAAAATGACGTTTACCCATCTGTTTCTGGAACACCTGTATTCAATCAATTAGTTGGCATCGATTTCAACTCTGAAATGCTAAAAGGAAAAGTGTTTCCGAATCCATTTAAAGATGAATTTACGATTGAGCTTGAAGGAGACGAACTAACAAATGCGATTTTGTTAAACAACATCGGTCAACAAATCGAAACGTTTGAATTTCAATCAGCTACAACCTATTCAACGGCTAATTTAAGTCAAGGAACTTACTTTCTTAAGATTGGGAATTCAATGATAAAATTGGTGAAACTGGATTAATAATTTTGAATGTTGAATGTTGAATTAAAAATGTAGAATTTAGAGTTAAGAGTTAAAAATATTTTCTTCAAATATAAATTCACCAAAGTTTTTTTTTGTCTAACAATCCTAATCAAGGATCAATTCGCCGCGGCGGAATTAAGGATTAAACACTAAAAATTAATAATTCTCTCCTTCGAGTTGAGATTCACAATATCTTCTTCGACTTACAATCTTAATTAAAAATTAAGCATTAATAATTTAGAATTAAATAGATTTTCTCCTCTCCAACTCTCTCATGATCAACGAAAGTTCTCTTCCTGTTTGACCAGCAACAGAAGTGTTTTCGTCAGCCCTTCTTAACAAATAAGGCATCACTTCTTTAACAGGACCAAAAGGAACATACTTCGCAACGTTAAACCCAGCATGCGATAGATTGTATGAAATATGATCACTCATGCCAAGTAATTGTGCGAAATAAAACTGTTTATTGTCTGAGGAAATGGCATTTTCAGCTAATAGTTTTGTTAAAATCAAAGAACTTTCTTCGTTGTGAGAACCTGCACAAAGCGCAAAAACATCCGCATGTTTTACAATAAATTTTAATGCTGCATTATAATCAAAATCAGTTGCATCTTTATTCGGCTGAATAGGTGAAGGATAATTCATACTTGCTGCGCGGTCACGCTCTTTTTCCATGTAGGCACCTCGAACTAATTTTACACCATAAAACACACCGTTTTTCTTCGCTAATTCATAACAATCTTTTAAAAATTCCAAGCGATCGTGGCGATACATTTGCAAAGTGTTGTAAACTATTGGTTCTACTTTGTTGTATTTTAACATCATCTCAAAGGTCCATGTATCAATCGCATCTTGAATCCAAGTTTCCTCAGCATCAATAAATAAAGGAACTTTAGCATCGAAAGCAGCTTTTGCAATTTTATCTATTCGACCAATGATTATTTGAATTTCCTTTTGCTCCTTGTCTGTTAAGTTGTTTTTTTTATCCGATGCTTTTTCAAGTAAATCAAAACGAGCGATTCCGGTTACTTTGAATACAGCAAAAGGAATGTTTTTGTCGTTTTTCGCACGTTCAATTGTACTGATAATTATTTCAACTGTTTTATCAAAATCTTCATCTGATGTTTTTCCTTCTACTGAATAATCAAGAATAGTTCCCACTTGAAATGCACCTAAATGCTGAATAGTATCTGTGCATTCCACGATTGTTTCGCCACCACAAAATTGTTTGAAAATAGTGGCTTTCACAGGTTTACGAATCGGCAAACCTATAGTTAAAGCGAGATTTGTAAAGAATTTACCTACTTTCACAATGGTAGGAGATGCGATAATTTTAAAAAGCCAATAAGCGCGTTTTAAATCTTTGTTCGTTTTGCTTTGAAAAGCTACTTCGGTATTATCAAAAGAAACCATGCGTCAAAAGTAATTGCTTTTTTAAAAACAGAATTCAATCTTTAAAGTTTAATTACTTTTGGTGCTCAAATTAAGTATGAAAACGCTCTCCACAAACGAAACGTCCATTGAAATTGGCTCCATTTTAGAAGGTTCACTTTCAAAAGTATTACAAGCATTTAAAGACCACAATTTAATCATCATCGTTGATGAAAACACGCACGACTGCTGTCTTGAATACATGATTACTTCCTTTCCAGAATTGGAGCGTGCAGAGGTAATTTTGTTACCTGTTGGTGAAGAAAATAAAGTGATGGAAGTTTGTTTTCAGGTGTGGCAAGCATTCACAGAATATGGTTTTGGTAGAAAAGATTTGGTTATAAATTTAGGTGGTGGTGTGGTTACAGATATGGGTGGTTTTATTGCTTCGATTTTCAAGCGCGGTCTTAAATTCATCAATATCCCAACCTCTCTTTTGGCAATGGTTGACGCCTCAATTGGTGGAAAAACGGGAATTGACCTTGATAGATTCAAAAATCAATTAGGGACTTTTTCGTATCCTACACATGTTTTCATTGACCCCATTTTCTTGAGCACCTTACCAGGGGAAGAAATTTTTAATGGTTACGCTGAAATGCTAAAACATGCATTGATAAAAGATAAAGATT
>JBILQY010000076.1:0-9534 GCA_044372955.1 Crocinitomicaceae bacterium
GAAAAAAGTTGTTTTTATAGATGAATTTCCTTGGCTCGCAACTGCAAAATCTCAATTTTTAATGGCTTTTGAAAACTTTTGGAATAGCTACTGTACTAAAAGAAGTGATTTGATTATCGTTATTTGTGGTTCGGCGGCGTCCTACATGGTTCAAAAAATCATAAGAAACAAAGGTGGACTGCACAACCGCATTTCTCGAAAAATTCGCCTACTTCCCTTTAATCTACTCGAAACTGACTTATTTTTAAAAAGTAGAGGTATAAAATACACGCACTACGATACCGTCCAACTATACATGGCCTTAGGTGGTATTCCTCATTACCTTGAAAGAATTCAAAAAGGGTTCAGTGTTGCCCAAAATATAGATGCTTTATGCTTTAATAAAGATAGTGTACTGAATGACGAATTCAACCAATTATTCGCTTCATTATTTGATAACTCAGATCGCCACCTGTCCATCATAAAAGCCCTTGGAGTGGTTAATAAAGGAATTACACGAAATGATTTGTTGGCAAAATGTGGCAGTGCTTCAAGTGGTGATTTTAGCTTAAAACTAGAAGAGCTAATAGAGTCGGGATTTATTTCAGAATTTCCCTTCTATGAAAATAAGAAGCAATATTCACTCTATCGTCTTTCAGATGAATATTGTAAATTCTACCTTAAATTCATTCAGTACAATCAATACGCAGGAGAGGGAACTTGGCAACGTTTAAGCATCAAACAATCGTATCATTCATGGACAGGATTTGCATTTGAAACGGTTTGTTTAAAACATGTTCATCAAATAAAACAAGCTCTTAGAATTGATGCTATTTATACAAAAAGTAGTAGTTGGTTCAATGCCAATGCTCAAATAGATTTACTTATTGACAGGGACGATAACATCATGAACCTATGCGAAATGAAATTCTACAATGCGCCGTTTACCCTTGACAAAAAATCTTATTCAAATCTAAAGAACAAAATTGCAGCACTTCAAAATCATACCAAAACAAGAAAAAATATTTTTGTCACCTTCATTACAACCTACGGAGTTATAAAAAATGAATACAGCACAGAAATTATTCATAATGAACTAGATTTGAGTTGTTTATTTAAATAACAAAAATATGATAATTCGCCAAAACCCGATTTTACAAGTAGTTTTGGCGGGTTATTTTACAAACAAATGGTAATTCTAATGAGCTAATAAAACAATTTGCTAATTGGATAATGTGCTAATTTAATAATGTGCTAATTATCTAATGTGATAATTATTTCCGATTCAAGAATTTTAGTTCATTACTTTTGGTTATAAAATCCTTTGAAGCAGCATCAAAGTAAAAGTTTCAAAAAAAATATTTTTAATTATGCATGCATAATAAATTATTTTCGTTTATCTTTATGATTCAGAAATTTATAAACTATAAGATATGAGTACAAATGCAATTAAAGGAGGTGAGTTTATTATCCGCAAAACGAATCCAGAAGACATTTTTACACCCGAAGAATGGACGGAAGAGCATCAAATGATTGGTAAAATGTGTGATGATTTCATTAACCAAGAAGTAGTTCCTGTTTTAGACAGAATGGACAAAATGGAAGATGGTTTAATGCAATCAATTTTGGAAAAAGCGGGTGAACTTGGAATGCTTGGCCTTTCTGTTCCTGAGGAATTGGGTGGAATGGGTGTTGACTTCAAAACATCTTTGTTGGCAACTGAGCGTTTAGGTCCAGGACATTCTTTCTCTGTGGCTTACGGAGCACACACAGGAATTGGAACTTTACCCCTACTCTATTACGGAAATGACGCGCAAAAAGCGAAATACATCCCAAAATTAGCAACAGGTGAATGGAAAGCGGCGTATTGTTTGACCGAGCCAGGTTCAGGTTCTGATGCTAATTCAGGAAAAACAAAAGCAATTCTTTCTGCTGATGGTTCTCATTATGTTCTTAACGGACAAAAAATGTGGATTACTAACGCTGGTTTTGCCAACTTATTTACTGTTTTTGCGAAAATTGACGATGACAAAAACTTAACAGCCTTTTTAGTAGATGCGGATAGCGAAGGAATTAGCTTAAATGCAGAAGAGAAAAAAATGGGTATTAAAGGTTCTTCAACACGACAGGTATTCTTCAATAACGTAAAAGTTCCAGTTGAAAATATGCTTTCTACAAGAGAAAATGGATTCAAAATCGCATTAAATATCTTAAACATTGGTCGTATTAAATTGGCTGCTGGTGTAATGGGTGGTGCAAAAGGAACAATCGACGAAACTGTTAAATATGCGAATGAACGCGAGCAATTCGGTCGTTCAATTTCAAAATACGGAGCTATTCGTTACAAATTAGCGGAACAGGTAATTCGTACGTATGTTGTTGAAGCGGCAACATACCGAGCTGGACAAAACATTGACGACGCAATCGCGGCTTACATTGCTGCTGGAATGGACAAAGGTGCTGCAACATTAAAAGGAATTGAAGATTTCGCTCCTGAGTGTGCAGTATTAAAAGTTGCTGGATCAGAATGTTTGGATTATGTAGTGGATGAAGCAGTTCAAGTTTACGGCGGAATGGGTTATTCAGCTGAGTCAACAGTTGAAAGAGCTTACCGTGATGCACGAATCAATCGTATTTTTGAAGGAACAAACGAAATTAACCGAATGTTGACAGTTGATATGATGTTGCGTCGTGCGATGAAAGGTGAATTGGATTTAATGGGACCTGCAATGAAAGTTGCTGGCGAGTTAATGAGCATTCCTCCAATGCAAGAACCAGTTACAACTCCACTTGGAAACGAAGAACGCTATGTTGAAGGTTTCAAAAAATGTATTTTAATGGTTGCAGGTTCGGCAGTTCAAAAATTAATGCAAACGCTTTCGAAAGAGCAAGAAGTATTAATGAACATCGCTGACATCGCTATTTGGACTTATCAAGCTGAATCCGTTTTATTACGCGTTCAAAAGAAAATCGCTCGTTTAGGTGAAGAGGCTTGTGCTGTGGATATCGCTATCTGTAGAACCTATTTCTATGACATCGCAGATAAAATCAACAAAGCTGCAAAAGATGCAATTTATTCGTTCGCTGAAGGTGATGAAGTGCGAATGATGACGATGGGATTAAAACGCTTCACTAAAACTGAAGTTTACAACCACAAAGAAGCACGTCAATTGATTGCACAAAAATTAATCAACGACGGAAGATATAATTTTTAATATCTGTAACAAAAACATTGTCATATAAAATCTTGTTTGATATTATACCGACAACGATTTGACAAATTAAATTTGAATTTTCCGTACGCTACGTCAAAAATATTGAAACGTTCGTCGGTATAATTTTTTTGAGTTAATGGAAAAGCATTCGTCTTAGGGCGGATGCTTTTTTTTGTGACTATAAACTTGTATAAATCGCCTTTTGTTATTGTGAATAAGGGGATTAATTTTCAATAAAATGGAAAAACTAATTCTTCCTTTTTGTTGCTTTTTTAGCCAAGTAGAAATTCTACTTTGAAAACACCGAAAAAGTCCTTTTCACATTATGTTTTCAATTCACTTTTAACAGAGAGGTATATTTATTCCGCTTTAGAATTGTCCTTTATTATATTTAATTTCACGGCCGTTAAATTTATACCAAAAAATATGAGAAAAATTAATTTGATACTTTTTGTATCGCTACTGAATTTTTGTTTTGGACAAACTGCCAAAATGGAAAAACGCATTGAAATTGAATTCGCTGATAATTACCTGGAGGAAAAAGTAATTCCAATGGGAAAATATGGTTTTATTATCCATTCTCGTCAAAAACAAATGCCAAAAGGAATTAAAACCTTGAAATATTCTAAATACAATACAGATTTGGAATTGGTGAACGACAAAGAACTACAGGTTAAATCAAACATGGTTTCAAAAGATTATGTAGTAGATGAAAACTATTTGTACATGGCATATACACACAATGTAAGTGGAAATTTTACCGTTTCTAGGTATGATATAGTTTCAGAAGAAATAAAAGAATTTACTAGTGCATTCCCAAAAGGTTCTAAAATACTCGATTTTAACGTTTTAAATGGTGTGTTTTATTTCTTTTGCGTTAGGAAAGGACAACATACAATGATGATTGTTGATTTAGAAAAACAAGAGGTTAACAGTCAAGTTTTGAATTTTGAAGTTAAGTATCCAAAAACGATTTCGCTTTCTAATTTTCAAGTGATGGAAGAATCCAATGAATTAACGCTGTCGATTGATTTTAGAGAATCTACGAAAGACTTAAAATCCTATTTTGTTATTTTGAATGATAAAGCTGAAATAACAACTTTTTATGATCTTTCACAAACAGAAGGAAAGTACATCGTAAATTCTACCGCAACAAAAGTGGGTGAAAAAGATTACATCGTAACGGGGAATTTTTCGCTCAGCAGACAAACAACTGTGTCGAATGGTCTATACATCGCTATCATCAAAGAGGGTAAAATTGACAAAATCAACTATTTCAATTTCACAGAACTGAAAAATTTCTTCTCTTATAAAAGCGAAAAAGAAATTGCAAAAATTGAGAAAAAAATGGAAAAAGCTGAAGCAAAAGGGAAAGAACTGATCGTAAGTCATTTTTTGGCAACTCACAATGTGTCTAAAATTGAAAATGACTATTTCTTGTTAGCAGAAGCATATTATCCAACTTACAGAACGGTTACAACTACTAATTCAAACGGTGGTGTGTCCACTCGAGAAGTATTTGACGGTTACCAATACACACATGCTTTTATGGTTAGATTTGATAAAGACGCTAACATTGTTTGGGATCAATCCGTGAAAATGCAACTTTTATATAAACCAATGAGAGTTCGTCGATTCGTAAATGTTTCAAAAACTGAACAAGGAAATGTAAGCTTGGTTTTTGCAGACGCAAGAGTAATCAAAAGCAAAACATTTGACTTCAATGGAAATACCGTTAACGAAGTTAATTCTGAATTAATTGAAACTGGGGATGAAGATGACAAAACGCTTAGAACGATTTCAAATATTGACTTTTGGTACAATACCTACTTTCTAAATTATGGTTCTCAAAAAATAAAAAACTCTGGCGACAACGATCAAAAAGGTAAACGTTTCGTGTTTTTCGTTAGCAAAGTAAAACTTTAATCTTACAGTAATTATCTTCCTTTTATTGTAATCCTTATAAAGCTACTCAATTGAGTGGCTTTTTTCTTTTGCAATTTATTTCTTGAAAAAAACCAAAAGGGAAACTCAATTTTTTTTTAAATCTAGCTAAATTGTTTTAAATTTACTTGAATGTTGAAAATGAAACAATTACAGTTAATGATTTACAAGAGGCTACTCTTGGTTGTATCTGTATTTGCTTTATTTAACCTCATAGCTCAGGAAGATTGTGGGAACCTTGGTTTTGAAAAAGGAAACTTACAGAATTGGACAAGAAGCGGTGATGCTTTAATTGTCAATCGTCAACAAGAAGATTACTATGGGAACTTTCCATTGGCTTCTTCAGGGAATTACGCTGTTCAATTGGGAAATAAATACAATCCTGTTCAATATGAACCCTATTACTCGAAAATTTCAAGAACAATCACTGTTAATAACGATAACAAAAACTTGATTTACGGTTATGCTATTGTTTTACTTGGTTATCCACATATAGAAGAAGAAGCATCTTATGTTAAACTAGAGATTACCAATTCTCAAGATGAGGTAATTCCTTGCACGGATTATTTAGTTTATGCGCAATCGGAAATCGGAAATGGATTTTTAAAATCAACCAAGAATAACGAATCAAATTATCAAGGAGAATGCTGTTATCCAATCTATTACCAACCTTGGAAAATAAACGCCATCGACTTATCACCTTTTATTGGACAAACCTTAACGATAAGTATTAGTAGTGATTGGTGCGTTTTTAATGTCGATTGGGGATATGCTTACGTTGATTTTTATTGTTCAGATGCTATTTTTACACCGTCCTATAATTGCGTAAGTAATCAGTATTTTATTGAAACAATCGAAGGTTTTAATAGCTATTCATGGACAGGTTCTGAAATACTAAGTGGTCAAGGCACAAATACTATTTCTACTAATCAAGACGGATCTTTTTCGTTGGTAATTCCTGGCCCAAGCGAGGAATGTCCTGAGGTGAATTTAAATTATGAATTTTCAAAGTTAAATACGCCTTCTCCATTTGAAACTAATTTTTCGTATTCCAATCCAACTTGTGAAAATGAGTTGGTAACTTTTACGAATCTTTCAACAGCTATCATTCCAATAGTCAACTTTACGTGGTATTTCGGTGACGGAAACCTATCAAATTTAGTTGCGCCTACTCATATCTACGATTCAATAGGAACCTATAACGTTACTCTTATAGTCGAGAATAATCTATCTTGCTTTGATACTTTGGTCAAACCAATAACAATTGATTCGATAACTCCACTAAATATTGGAACTGATTTAGTGCATTGCGATGATGAGTGGCTTCAAATTAAAGTAAATAATCCAGGTGAGTTTTCTAATTTTCTTTGGTCAACAGGAGAGACAGGTCAGGCAATTATTACGCAAGATGAAGGAATGTATTTCGTTTTTTCAACGGATGCCTGTGCCAATTCTGATACGATTCGTGTTACTGAGGACCCTGCTTTCTTTGGTAAAATCCCTAATGTTTTCACACCAAATTCAGACAATGAAAACCCCTTCTATTTTATTGAATCCGAAGATGTTGTAATGTTTGATTTAGAAATCATGAATCGATGGGGAAACCGAGTGTTTTACTCCAAAGATTCCAATTTTCAGTGGAATGGAAATGCGGGAGAATTACCTTTAGAAGATGGCGTTTACTTCTATAAACTAGCCTATCAATTATCTTGTCAACAAACTCCAAGATTCGAAAATGGATTTATTACGATTGTAAGGTAAAAAAGGGAAAATTAAATCCCATCGTATTCTACCACGTTTTTAATCCTATAGAATTATAATAAAATTACAACATAAAATTACAACATCAAATTCCAAAAAAAACAAATAACTTTAATGTATGTATTTTTTGTATGTCGATGAAAGTGGGGATAGTGGCGCTTATGATTCCTCAAAGCCAGAGAGGTCTGGAACTAGATACTTTATTTTATGTGGTTGGTTTTTTCATGCTCAAAAATGGAAAATAGTTTTAGAAACAATGAAAGCTTTTCGAAAAAAAATTGCTCGAGAAGGTTTTTTACCTAATGATGTAGAATTTCATTGTGCAGAAATGATTTCTCCACATACTGCAAAAGCATTTACTTCGATTAGCATACCTGATAGATGGAAACTCATAAAAGAATTTTCTGATACAATTGGTTCAATGTCTTCCACTAAGATGATATGTGTGGTTATTGATAAAGAAAAATCAAAACTTCACCCAAATGATTATCTCAAAGAAAGCGTTACGCAATTGTATAAAGCATTTGATGAATTTTTAAAAAAAGAACAAGAAAATGGGTTAGTTTTCTTTGATCGAGCTAGTGAAAAGACAGTTAATACACATGTGAGAAAATTATTGGGAACAGGTTCGAATGGTATTTCAGTTGTAAATGAAAGAATTGGTTGGGTAATCGAGGATCCTATTTTTAAAATTTCAGGTGATTCTCTTTTTATTCAAGCATCTGACACCATAGCATACACTTTAAAAGAAAAGCTATTTCCAATTTCTGCACGTCGAAAAATGAATGCGGACAAAATTTTTGATAATAAATTAATACGGATAATCTATAAATCAATGAAAAGTAATAGTGATGGGATAATTTATTTGTAAAAAAAAACCCCGGTGACACACCGAGGATTTGTTCCGGGCCTCCCAAAGCCGTACAGCTCCTTGGGTCTAGATGATACAAAATTAATATAAAACTTAATTAAAACAATTTTACACATACATATTTTTACAACTTAATGTTAACGAGTAAAAAAATAAATTAAAAAACTATGAACAACTATTTCGAAGAAGAAGGATTTACCATAACAGATGATCACACCTTAATGGAAAAAGAATATGCCATCACAGAAGATTTAGATTAAACCCCCTCGTATTCCACCACGTTATTCTCTGTTTCCCAAAGTCGAATAGAAAGTCCATATTTTGAATCTAATTTTGCGCGAAGTAAGTTCCAGCAAACAACAGCGATATTTTCAGCAGTTGGTATGATGTTATTAAATTCTGGACAATCTAAATTAAGATTTCTGTGGTCAAAACGCTCTTCTATTTCAGATTTAACAAGGTCTTTAACGATTTTTAAATCAATCACATAACCTGTTTCAGGATCGATTTGTCCTTCAATCCAAACTTCGAGTACGTAGTTGTGACCATGGTAGTTGGGATTGTTGCACTTTCCAAAAACTTCTTGATTTCTCTCATCGCTCCAATCACTTCGAAACAATCTATGCGCCGCATTAAAGGTCGCTCTTCTACAAACTTTCATAAACTAAATTTTCTTTGATTGTTTCAAGGTGTTGTTCAATTAATATTTTGAACCAAACGGTATAAAATTGTGGGTGTTTTTCAATATCTGCTTTCAATAAATCTAAATCCATCCATTTGAAAGCATTTGCCTCTTCTAAATTTAAGTGAGGTGTTTCGTCGGAAAAACCAATAAGCACGTGATCTAATTCATATTCAGTTAAACCTTGGTCGAGTTCCGCTTTGTAAATGAAACTAAATGCTTCAGTTAATTCGCACGTCATTCCCATTTCTTCGTCCAAACGTCTGATTCCTGCTTCGATAGACGTTTCTCCTGCTCTGGGGTGACTACATGTTGTATTGGTCCAAAGTCCACCGGAATGGTATTTTGAAAAAGCTCTTTTTTGAAGCAACAATTCATTTTTGGAATTGAAAACTAATACTGAAAAAGCACGATGTAACAATCCTTTTTCATGCGCCTCCATTTTTTCCATTTGACCAATTTCATGGTCGTTTTCATCTACTAGGATTACTAAATCGCTCATGTTTAAAGCAAATTTAAGTTGTGACGTAAATAAGAAGTGAATAAAATTCTAACTTTTCGGTAGTTCGGGATACGAATACGTTCTGTTAAAATTGAATCAGCTGACTTTGTTTTGATTTTTTTGAAAAGCTTAAAGTAGTATTTGTAAGCCATATAAACTCCAAAGCGCGCTTCTTTTGGCAATTGTAAGATTCCTTCATAGCCTGCACGAAAATCTTTTTCAATGTCGGCTTCGATTTCTTTCTTCACAGTGGCATTAAATTCTTGCATATCAATTCCAGGAAAATACGTTCTTCCTAATTCTTGATAATCCGCTTTTAAATCGCGCAAGAAATTAATTTTTTGAAAAGCTGAACCTAGTTTCATTGCTGATGGCTTCAATCTTTCATATTCTGCTTCATTTCCATTAACAAAAACTTTCAAACACATCAACCCAACAACCTCAGCAGAACCTAGAATGTACTGCTCATACGTTGCTTTATCGTAAGCGTGTTTATCTAAATCCATTTCCATTGAATTCAAGAAAGTCTCAATTAAATCTAAAGGAATTTGATATTTGTTTACTGCCCATTGAAAGCTAT
>JBILQY010000429.1:0-2668 GCA_044372955.1 Crocinitomicaceae bacterium
ATTAACCCCCAAAAAAGCCACATTTGTTTTCCTTTTGCATAAGTATATTCTTCCCCTTGCGTTTCGCGATAAGCCCCAACATTTGTTTTCGTTGTCATGCATGAACTAACCGCACTTAGAATAAGAACGGAAAGCATTAAAAATTTTAGTTTAGCGTAAAATTGATTCATCATTTATTTTGTGTTAGTTGTTACTGTTTTTTGTCAAATCGGTTTTCAATGGATTAATTTCTAACGAATTAAGACTTTTTCTGATTGCTCTTATTTCTATTAAAATCCCGTGTAACAACAATGAATGATTCGAATCCAATTCTTCGTTTTTTAATTCAGATGCTAAAAATTCATTGATATCTGTTCCTAGTATAGTTGCGATTTTTTTTAATCTTTCGATTGGAATTTTAGACTCACCACGTTCTAAACGGCTGTAATTTGTCGGATCAATTCCGAGTTCGTCAGCCATATAGTTTTGTGTGTAATTCTTGCTCAATCGTAAAATTTTGATTTTCTGGTGTAAGTCCATTTTTTTGACGGTTCAAAATTGATAAGTTTTGTTTGGAATAAAAAGGCGATAAATGCAAAGGTTTTGCGAGAAACGCACGAAGTCAAGGATTTAACTCCGTGCGTTGTGGAATCAATAGTTATTTTTTAGTTGGTTTTGGTTTTGGCGGATTATTATCTCGACCTTTTCCAGAATCACCACCATTGGGATCTTTTGCTGGCCATCCTCCTTTACCTTTTTCTTTAGTTTTTGCCATTATAAAAAGATTGCTTGTTTCTGCCTACTCGATAAGCTTTTCGGCTTGGGCTCCTTACATTTCATGGGGTAGTTTGGTTCACCTTCTGAAAAAATTTAGAATAATCTACTTCTCTTTAGTTAAATTGTTCCCTCTGCCTTTACCTGAATCATTATCAGTTCCATTTTTAGTTGGCCAAAGTGGATTTTTTTCTTTCACAATTGGTTTTGGTTTTACAATTGGTTTTGGAAAAGATTTTTTTTGCTGATCCTTTTTTCTTTGGTTTTCCGCTATTTGGTTTAATCTGTTTTTTTCAGCTTTTGCAAACGCTTCATTTATTCCCTTTGTATCTGGATTGCAGTTAACAATATCAGCTTCATGATTAGATTCTTTACTTGTCACAGGTTGCTTTTTATCCTGTTTTTTTTTATTGTTACTCATTATAAAATGATTTAAATTGAATATTAAAAATAAATGTAGATAAGGTTGATTTTGAGTAAATTCAAGGCGGTCGAACTGTTCTAGAAAGAAAGTCCAGGTGTATTTCATTTTCAGGAATAGAATAAGAAAAACTGTAATAGTTTATCTTTTGATTGATTGCTAATCCTTTTAATTTTATTGGATAAAATTTCATAGTTCATCGATTTGATGAACCAAAGGAAATACGAAAAATTAGGGTAGGGAGTTGTCGAGGGATTTAATCCTAAATAAAGGGATTTAATCTAATTGAACAGGGATTTCAAGCCAATTATATAAAAGCTTTTTTTATTTCACTTAGTTTATCTTTAGGTATTTCAATTATCTCTGGACGATGTTTCCCATTTAAAAAATAGGTCGTAATCACATCGTTTCCTTCAATTTTTGCATGCTCTTTATTCACTAGGTAAGACTTTCCAACACGACAAAAAGAATTTTCTCCGAAACCAAGATTTTCAACGAAGTATTCAAAAGATTTATCATAAATCTCAATACTATCGCAATTTGTAAAGTAAATCTGATGATTTTTATTGGAAGAGGCAATAAAGGTTACATTTCCCTTGTCAATGAGTTTTTCTTCTCCCCTAACTTTGATTCGAACAGAAGAATGTTTTTGAAAATCTCTAATTCTCGGAATAAATTTCTCTAAAATAATTTTTAACCTTTCTACGTCAGGAGATTTATTAAATTCTTCAACAGGAGGGAAATCTTTTAGTGTTTTGAGTGCTTCAATTTTATCGCTGTATTCACTTCTTGCACTCGTAAAAAAGATTGTTGGTTTTTTAAGTATTTCCGCGACAACTATGCCATTTCTTTGTTCGTTGTAAAGTTTTATGTCCAAGAACACAGCGTCAACTTCGTTACCTTTTACTTCCTTAATAAATGTGTCAGAATGTTGAGCGTCAACAACTACTTCTACGAGCTTTGTTCGTTTTAAACTGTCAATTAAATCTTTAAGAAACAATTGATCATCCTCTAAAACAGCAACTTTTAGTAAATTCATCCCAATTGAATTTTTAGATTTGAATAATATCTTTGATCCATGACATAACTATCAAGCCTGTATCTGCCACTTAAAAGAAGTTCCAGTCTTTTATTCATATTCTTTAAGCCCAAACCACCTTTTTTTATTTCAATATTCGAATTTATTTGATTTTCAATCTTCAATTCAAAGTCGGTATTCGTCAATTTTACAGTTACTCTCAAAAAATCTTTATGATTTTTATCTCCGTGTTTAAAAGCATTTTCAATAAAATATGCTGTTATTAAATGAGGAATACAAGGTGAAGAATAGTAATCTGAACTTGCATCTACTTTTTCAAAATCTCTTTTAACATTATTAACTTGCGAAACGAACAATTCATTTAAATCCAAATAATCTTCTATGAATTTAATTTCATCTTTTACACTCACTAAATGATTGTTATTTCCTTTATAAAGTATGTATTCAAGTGTTTC
>JBILQY010000059.1:0-10342 GCA_044372955.1 Crocinitomicaceae bacterium
AAGATATTGCGCTTCAAAACCCCCAAACTGCTGCTGATTTATTAGCAAATTCAGGTGAAGTTTTTATCCAGAAAAGTCAACAAGGCGGAGGAAGTCCAATGATTAGGGGCTTTGCAACAAATCGTTTATTATATGTTGTGGACGGCGTTCGGATGAATTCGGCAATTTTTAGAGCAGGAAATATTCAAAATGTAATCTCTATTGATGCTTTTGCAATTGAATCAGCTGAAGTGCTTTTCGGTCCAGGCTCAGTGATTTACGGTAGCGACGCCATTGGTGGTGTTATGAATTTCAGAACAATGTCACCAAAATTTTCTAATACGGGAAAAACTATCACAAAAGCAAATGCTCTGATGCGTTATTCTTCAGCAAATAATGAAAAAACTGGCCATTTTGACGTTATGGTTGGTTGGAAAAAATGGGCCATACTCACAAGTGTAAGTGCGAACGATTTTTCAGATTTAAGAATGGGCTCTCATGGTCCAGCTGAATATTTGCGAACATTTTATGTTCAACGTCAAGATAGTGTAGATCGAGTCGTAACGAATGACAATCCCCTAATTCAAAAACCAACTGCTTATTCACAAGTAAATTTAATGCAAAAAGTAATTTTCAAACCAAATGAGAATTGGCAAATCGACTACGGATTTCATTATTCAGAAACGTCAGAATATTCCAGGTATGATCGATTAATTGAATTGACTGGCTCAGGATTACCGCGTTCTGCAGTTTGGAATTACGGACCACAAAAATGGATGATGAACAACCTTACAATTAATCACCACAAAGCAAATAAATTCTATAATGAAATGTCGATTCGTTTGGCGCAGCAGTATTTTGAAGAAAGCAGAATTGACCGAAATTTTAGCGGAGGAAACAAAAATCGCTTGCGCACTCAATTAGAAAAGGTAGATGCTTATTCACTCAATGTCGATTTTGAAAAAGCGATCAAAAACCATAAATTGTATTATGGAATCGAAGGTGTTTTCAATAAAGTTGGTTCTTTTGGAACAGCGATTAATATTGCAACAGGCGATTCGATTCCTGTGGCAGATCGTTATCCTGCATCAACTTGGATGAGTTACGGTGCTTATTTCACGTACCAAGCTAACATTTCAAAATTGATTTCTGTTCAAGCTGGAGTTCGCTACAATCAGTTTCTGTTAAATTCAGATTTTACAAGAATTTTGGAATTTTACCCTTTTGATTTTACAGAAGCAAAATTGAATAAAGGTGCAACAACAGGTAGTGCTGGAATAGTTTTTAAACCTTCTGAAAAAATGAAAATTAGCTTAACGGGTTCAACAGGTTTTAGAGCGCCAAATGTGGATGATATTGGTAAAATTTTTGACTTCGGGCCGAACGAAATTGTTGTTCCTAATAAAGATTTAAGTGCGGAATATGCCTACAATGGTGAATTAAGTGTATCTAAAATTTTTGGAGAATGGTTGAAAATTGATGCGACAGGATATTACACCTACCTTGATAACGCAATGGTTCGACGCGCTTTTCAAGTGAATGGAGCAGATAGCATCTTATTTGATGGTGAGCAAAGCAAAGTTTATGCAATTCAAAATGCAGCGTTTGCAACCATTTTTGGTTTTCACGCAGGTTTTGAAATTCGTCTGCCTAGTGGTTTTTCTTTACTATCGCAATATAATTTTCAAAATGGTATTGAAGAAATGAACGATGGTTTGGAAAGTCGTTCGAGGCATGCTGCACCTGCTTTTGGAGTAACAAGATTGACTTATACCAATGATAAAGTGACACTCCAATTGTATTCCATGTATAGCGCTGGATTAAGTTTTGACGATTTGAACGAAGAAGAAAAATTAAAGCCTGCAATTTATGCGAAAGATGCGAATGGAAATCCATATTCACCATCATGGTATACGCTTAATTTGAAAGCGATGTTCAAGTTGAATACTAATTTTACAGTTAGCGCTGGACTTGAAAACATACTCGACGCGAGGTACAAAACCTATAGTTCAGGACTTGTTGCCCCTGGAAGAAATTTTATTCTTTCGTTACGAGGGAGTTTTTGATAATTGAATTAAAAGTACTCGAAAGCCTTTGGAAACAAGGGCGTTTTTTTTGGTTTATTTTAATGGTTTTTCAATTACGGTGAAGGAGCTTTTTAGGAGGAGTGCATTCGGTATTGTCAAGGTTCCTCTGTTTTCGGTTTTGATAAAAACAAAAAAGTAGGTTATGTCAACTAATTCTCCTTCAATGTCTTTTCCATCGTAAGTTACAGCAATCGTGTCACCAACTTTAATTGGATGTTGAAAGAAAAGTATTAAACATGCTGTGATGTTTGAAAGTATTGACATTTCTGCAAAAAGGGCAACTCCAAAAACAGTCAAAAGTGAACTGGCAACAACTAAAATATTTTCTTGTTTTACACTCCAAATAACAATAATAATTAAAGATAATAGAACAGATAGAATGAGATTTATCAGCTTCAAAACTTCTTTTTTTTCAGCAATTTTAATGTAAGAGTTTAGCACTTGTAATTTCACAAAATACTTAAGCGTGAATTTTAGAATTAAGAAGATAACCAAAGCAAAAAGGCTTTCAAGAATTTGAATTTTATAGGTTTCCATTTGAATTTAAATTAATTGTTTTCACTTCTTTGTTTTGTAAAAATGCTTCAATAAAGTGCTTACAAAATTCTTTAAAAAAGACAAATAACTTGGATAAAACTACTTATTGTTTTAATAAAATCCTATCGAATCAAATTCACATGTCCATGAACAATTACGCGTTCATCCAATTTTGGATTCTTGAAAGTGATTTTATACGTGTAAGTTCCATCTTGAACCAATCCTCCTTCCGTTCCATAGCTACCATCCCAACCTTTGGAAGCATCAAAGGATTCGAAAATAAGTTCTCCCCAACGATTGTAAATGAGCATTTGGAAATTAAATGGGTCAAAACCAGAAGTGAAAACAGGTTGGAAAGTTTGGTTGTATCCATCACCATCGGGTGTGAAAGTGTTAGGGATGTAATAAACTAAACCGTCTGTTGCTCCAATGGAAACGGAGAACACATCTGAGCAACCCGCAGCATTTGTGGCGGTTAAGGTTACCGTATATCCTGTTTCTGTATTATTGTAAATGTGTGAAGGATTTGCTAAAACAGAAGTTGAACCATCACCAAAATTCCACTCATAACTTGTTGCATTAGTTGAATTGTTGATGAAATTAATGTTTTGAGGGGAAGTTGAAAAAATACTTGGATTCATTGAGAACGAAGCGGTCGGTGAAGCGGTTACACAAATATAATCAGCTATAGTTTGTGTTCCTGAACAACCACCAACGCTATTACTTAAAGTTACATCATAACATCCTGGCGTGGTAAAAGTATAAGTTGCATTACAACCATTTAAAGTAACTCCATTTCCAAGTGTCCACAAACAATTCGTAGGTGAACCAGGAGTGAGATTCGTAAGATTAACAGTCAATGGAGCGCAACCAGTTAAATTGTTCGCACTAAAAGTTACTGTATTTCCACTTGAAACAGTTACTGTTCCTGAGCTTACAGTACTTGAACAGCCATTTAAGGTATAAACAACAGAATAATTAGTTGTTGTAGATGGAGAAATACTAATCGTTGAATTTGTACTTCCTCCTGGCGACCATAGATAAGTGCCACCAGCAACCGATGGAGTTGCATTTAAAGTCGCTGTTTGACCTTGACAAATGGTAACAGAACTTACATTGACAGTTGGCGCAGTGCCTGCCGTGATTGTTATTGTTGCATTTGCAGATGTACAACCATTTGCAGTTGTATTAACTGTGTAAGTTCCTGGTGATGAAACGTTGATTGACTGTGTTGTTTCTCCAGTACTCCAAGTATTACCTGTTGTCGAATTGGAAGTGAGTGTTGTTGTTTGCCCAGCACATAAAGTTAATTGACTTGCAGTAATCGCAGGAGTTGCTGGATTTTGATTTACTGTAACAGTTATAATACTCGATGTAGCAGAACAACCTGCAGCACCTACTGTAACAGAATATGTTCCTGCTGTTGAAACAGTTATTGTTTGTGTTGTTGCACCTGTACTCCACGTATTTCCACTCGCAGCACTTGAACTCAGTGTTACACTTCCAGAAGTACAAAAAGTTGTAGGTCCGCTTGCAGTTATTGTTGGCACTGCTGGATTAGAATTGACAGATACTGTTTGAGAAGCAATTGCAGAAGTACAACCATTTGCATCTAAATAAGTTAATGTATAAGTTCCTGAAGTTGTCACAACAATTGTTTGGGTTGTTGCTCCTGTGCTCCAGGTATTATTCGTTTGACTACTAGAACTAAGTGTTACTGAACCACCTTGACAGAAATTTGTTGGACCATTTGCAGTAATTGTTGGCGCATTTGGTTGCGGATTAGCAATAATATTAATCGTTGCTGTGTCGGAAATACATCCATTTGCATCAGTATTGGTTAATGTATAAGTTCCTGATGCGCTTACAGAAATAGTATTTGTTGTTGCACCAGTACTCCATGCATTTCCTGAGCTTGCACTTGAAGTTAAAGTAGCAGTTTGTGGTGCACAAATCGAAGTTTGCGAAGCTGTAATTGTAGGAGTAGGAGGGAGTGAATTTGCTGCAACGACTACTGCTGCTGATGTTGCAGAACATCCATTTGCACCAACTGTTACGGAATAAGAGCCTGAAGCGGTTACTGTTATTGACTGAGTAGTTGCGCCATTACTCCAAGTATTCCCGCTTGTCGCACTTGAAGTTAAAACTACACTATCTCCCACACAAAAAACAATTGGATCACTTGTTGTTACTGTTGGCGTACTTGGATTTGAATTCACAGAAACAGTTTCTGAAGCACTTGCGGAGGTACAACCATTGCTTGTGTAAGTTAAACTGTAAGTTCCAGAGGTTGAAACAGTAATAGATTGGGTAGTTTCTCCTGTACTCCAAAGATTTCCAGTTGTTTCACTTGAAGTTAGTATAACAGAACTTCCAGTACAAAAAGTTAAAGGTCCGCTGGCAGTAATTGTGGGAGCTGTTGGTTGTGAATTTGCCGTTATAGTAACAGAACCATTTAACGAAATACAACCATTTGCATCAGTGATATTAATCGTGTAAGTTCCAGCAGTGGAAACTGTTATAGATTGTGTTGTTTCTCCTGTACTCCACGTGTTTCCTGTTATTGAACTTGAAGTTAAAGTTGCTGTTTGTCCAGCGCATAAATTCGTTAGTGAGGCAGTAATTGTAGGTGTCGTCGGCAACGGATTTATAGTTACGGTAGTAGTTGTTGATGTTGCTGAACATCCACTTGCGCCAACGGTTACTGAATAATTTCCACTTGAATTAACAATTATAGATTGTGTTGTTTCACCAGTACTCCACGTATTTCCAGAGGCTTCACTGGAAGTCAAAGTAACAGTTCCACCTTGACAAAAAGTTGTAGGTCCATTTGCTGAAATTGTGGGGGTTGTTGGACTTGAATTCACAGAAACAATACTAGATGCAATTCCGGAAGTACATCCATTAGCATCAATAAATGATAAAGTGTAAGTTCCAGATGCATTAACTGTAATAGATTGTGTTGTTTCGCCTGTACTCCACGTGTTTCCAGTTGCTGAACTTGAAGTTAAAGTTACTGAACCACCTGCACAAAAAGTTGTTGGTCCAGTTGCTGAAATGGTTGGTGTTGTTGGATTCGAATTTACGGTTACAACTGTAGCAGCTGAATTTGATGAACATCCTCCTGTACTCACAGTTACTGTATATGTTCCAGAAGTAGTTACATCAATTGAAGAATTCGTTGATCCATTACTCCACGTGTTTCCAGTTGCTGAACTTGAAGTTAAAGTTACTGAACCACCTGCACAAAATGTAATTGAACCACTTGTAGTAATTGTTGGTGTTGGAGGATTTGGATTCACTGTAACAGCAGTCGAAGCAGATGTTGCTGTACAACCTGCTGAACCAACGGTTACCGAATAATTTCCACTTGCCGAAACCGTGATTGATTGAGTTGTTTCACCAGTTGACCAAGTATTTCCCGATGCAGAACTTGAAGTCAAAGTCACTGAACCGCCTTGGCAAAAAGTTGTGGGGCCACTTGAAGAAATTGTTGGAGTTGTCGGTAGGCTGTTAACTGTAACTGTTGTTGTAGCTGAAGTAATCGAACAAGTTCCTGTAGTAACAGTTACAGTATAAGATCCAGCAGTAGTTGCACTTATAGATTGAGTTGTTGCACCTGTTGACCATAAATAGCTATCTCCAGTACTTGATGTTAAAGTAACATTACCACCTTGACAAATCGTAGTTGAACCACTCGTAGTAATTGTTGGTGTTACAGTTGGAATCATTGAGATTGTTACGGTGTTTGAATTAACTGTTCCACATTGCGTATCTATAGTTAATCTTCTATAACAAGTAGTTTGAGAGAGTACTCCAGGCTGATAATTTACAGCATTTGCTCCTGAAATATTTGTCCAATTCCCTGTACATCCTGGATCAACTTGCCATTGATAAGTGTAGGAAGTATTAACATTGGAGGTATTGTTAGCTAAACAACGAACAGATAAACCCCAGCGACTTGATGTGTAATAATCTATAAAATCAGAATATTCCGCTGTTGATAAGTTTAGCGCCAAATTAACATAATGACTTGAACCATTAATTCCAGGTGTGAAATTGTCAGCAGACCAAAAAGTGGCTCTTGTTCCTGTGTATAAAAAATTCGAAATTTCTCTTCTTCCCGCTGGAAGTGCAGAAAATCCTACATTATTTGTTCCAAATTGCGAATTGTGACTATCCCATCTTGGAAGGGCAGTAACATTACAATTTCCACCCAGTGGAGAGTTTACTTGACGACAAGATTTCAATTTGTTCCCTTGATTCGAAGCTAAAAAGTTCATTAAAATTAACCAATCATTATTATTAGGGACTTTCCAACCATTTGGACATAATTTATTTGTATTTACCGCAAACCAATTATACAATGGAGCATAAACACCATAAGTTGGTTGGTCATTATTGTACCAAGTATAAGCACCAACTGCTTGTGTAAAATCTGATCCAATCAACTGCCCATCCGTATAGTTTAAAACATCCAAATTCGTATTCATCCATATTTGAGTACCAATTTGTACTGAATTAGTTAAACCTAAGCCACTTCCTCCAGATGCTGAGGTTACATTATTTAAAATCGAAGGTGTTGTATTTGGACATATACTTTGGTCTGCACTTATAGTTCCACCATTTAATGGCGCATTGACTGTTACTGTTATATTAAAGGGTGTTCCACTACAACCGTTTGTAGTCGGAGTAACGGTATAAACTATAGTTTGTGGTAATGAGGAATTATTGGTTAATGTTTGACTTATACCAGTTAGATTATTTCCATTAGTTGCTCCAGAAATTGATGAATTATTTACAAAGTTCCAAGAATAGGTTGTGCCAGTTGGCGCCACATCACCAGCAGAAGTAGTAAAATTATAAGTTCCACCAGAGCAAATTGTCGCAGTTTTATTACTTATCGAGTTTGGGTTGTTTACAGTTACAACAGTGGCTGCTGATGTTCCAATACAACCACCAGAATTAACTGATACTGTATAACTTCCAGCTGTAGAAACAGTTGTCGATTGAGTTGTTGCCCCGTTACTCCACGTATTTCCTGATGTGGCACTTGAGGTTAAAGTTACTGAACCACTTGTACAAAAAGTTGTTGGTCCACTTGCAGAAATTGTAGGTGTTGGAGGGGCAGAATTAACAGTCACTGGAACAGAAATACAAGCTGAAGCTGGACTACAAGCAGATCCTGGATTTCTAACATAGTAAGTTGTTGTGGTTGAAGGAGAAACGGTTATAGAAGTTCCTGTTCCAGCAGCAGTTCCACCACAAGAACCTGTAAACCATTGAGAATTTGCATTTCCACCGACCGCAGTTAAAGTTGTAGATTGACCTGCACAAATTGTTGTTGTTCCAGTAATGGACGTTGGCGCTGCAGTAGTTGTTGGAATAATTCCTTTTAAGCTTGAAATTATAATATATTGAGCGGGATTATTGTAGTTAGTATTTGCAGATTTATACAAAATTTTAACGCTAGAAATGCAATCATTCGAGTTTCCAACGTATATTTCATTATTTCCCCAGCAAGTACAAGCCGTTGATTGTCCTGAATTTAATGTGAGTGTAGTAGAATTGTTTCCTATTACTGAACCACCTGTTTGAATACAAAGTGTTCCATTTCTTGAGCAGTTTACTGCATTCCCTGCGGAATTTGTTCCTGAAATGATAATCTTATCTTGCCAAGAACCGAAACCATCATCGTTTATATCATATAAAAAAAAACTGACTGGACCTTGAAGAGGCGTGCTAAAATTTATGGTGGTTGTAATCGTTTTTGTTGTGTTTGCAGTCCAATCTGTGTAAATTAAAACACCTTGATTATTTGCAGGAATTCCTGAACAACCAGAAGCAATTGGAACAGTTCCTGATGCAATGTAAAACGGTGAGTTGTTAACAAATGTATTTTCTGAATTTACAATTGTTGCGGACATTGTTACACCAGAAACCGCTGTGGTATATGTTCTGTTAGTGCCAGATCCACCGTAGGTTCCGTTCCAAGGAAAGGTTGTTAATTGTCCAAATGTTAGTAAAGGTAAAAGGAAAAATAGAAATAATAGTTTTTTCATTGTTTTTGCTGGAGATGCCTAAGTTAAATAAAAATTGCAACTATAAAATAATTGTTAAAAACTAAGACACTAGATGTTTACAATTGGTTGCTTTTTAAACTTTCCAAAATTCGCTTTACGCGCTTTTCATCAACCCTTAAAATCGTTTCAGAAAAATGAGAATCTTTATCTAAAATTTGTTTCGTTGTTCCAGAAAAATGAACGCCAGAGGGTTGAGTGTAACTAATTAATTTATTGATGTTTGCAGCACTAACTCCACCTCCAGGCATAATTTCTATTCTATCTTTGGCGTATGCCGTCATTTGTTTTAAGATACCCATTCCGATTTCTACATTCGAGGCAAAACCAGAGGTTAGAATTCGATTAAATCCTAGTTCTACCAATGCATCAATCGATTTTTTCCAATCAATACTTTCATCAAAGGCCCGATGAAATGTTAATTCTAAACCTTCTGAAACAGCTTTTATTTTTTGCAAAGCAGGAATATCTAATTCAAAATTGGCTTGCAAAACTCCAACAACAATTCCTTTTGCGCCTAATTTTTTTGCTATTAAAATATCGTTTAAAATGACTTCTAATTCCATTTCCGAATAGTGAAAACCACCAGCTCTAGGTCGGATAAGTACGTGCGTTTCAATGTCTTTAGAAATAGCATATTGAATCAAGCCCGCCGAAGGAGTTAAACCACCTTGCTCTAAATCTTGACACAATTCTATTCGGTCGATGTTCAATTTTCTGGCAATTTCAATCGCTTCAATCGAGGCTGCACACAATTCAATTTTAACCGCCATTTTATCTTGTAAATTAATTGTTCATACAAATATGACAAATTCAGTCGGATATCAGAAGTTTCACCACTTGAAATTCTGTATATTTGCATACCTTTTTATAGAGATATGGCAAAAGAAACAGCTGAAAAAACAACTTCAAATATTGATTTTGAAACGTTTAAATCCCAAGTTTTACAAGATTATAAACTAGCTTGTGAATCACGTGAAACCTCACTTTTAGGAAGAAAGGAAGTGCTAACGGGAAAAGCAAAATTTGGAATTTTCGGTGACGGAAAAGAATTGGCGCAAATTGCTCTTGCTAAACAGTTTCAAAATGGTGATTTTCGTTCGGGTTATTACCGTGACCAAACGATTATGATGGCGATTGGTGAGTTGACAATTCAACAGTATTTTGCAGGTTTATATGCCCATACAGATGTTAGTTTAGAGCCTCAATCTGCTGGACGTCAAATGGGAGGACATTTTGCAACACGAAATTTGGATGAAAAAGGTAACTGGAAAAATCTGATGGAACAAAAAAATAGTTCTGCTGATATTTCACCAACTGCTGGACAAATGCCACGCTTAGTTGGTTTGGCTCAAGCTTCAAAAATGTACCGCAATAATCCTGCTTTAAGGGATTTACCTCAATTTAAGAAATTCAGTAACGAAGGAAATGAAGTTGCTTTCGGAACAATCGGTGATGCTTCAACTTCTGAAGGTCCTTTTTGGGAATCTATAAATGCAGCTGGCGTTTTACAAGTACCGATGGTTATGTCAGTTTGGGACGATGGATATGGCATCTCTGTTCCTCGCGAATTTCAAACAACAACAGGAAGTATTTCTCAAGCTTTAGCTGGAATGCAACGCACAGAAGATCACAGCGGTTACGAGATTTTTGTTACAA
>JBILQY010000060.1:0-10338 GCA_044372955.1 Crocinitomicaceae bacterium
CTGTAGGGAACAATGTATGAATATGGGCGTTGAAGTGTGGTTACCAAAACAAAATTACCATCAGGTGAAAAATTTGCTCCAATATATAAATCGGAAGGTAAAAAGTCTTTTATTTCACCTGTCAAACTCACCATTTTTAATTCACTTTTAATAAGCGTTTCAAAGTTTTTTTCGTCAGTTGGGTTTTTTAATAAATCTTGATAAGTTCGATTTTGGGACACTTTCCCTTCAGCAACAGAAATAATCGGACCTTTAGGTAATTCTTTTTTACTATCGATTAAAGCTGGACGATTGGCAGGAATAGTACGAACAAGAAAACCTTTGCTGTCGCTTGTCCAGTTGTAAGGCATTCCTGAATTTGCGTTTAATGATAAATTTGAAAAGCGTTTTGCTTCATTAGTTGCCACATCAATCACCCACAAACTAAGAGATGCTTCGTCCATATTTACGAAAGCAATATACTGATCGTTTGGCGACCAAGAAACGTAAGTCATTCGCGGTTTTGCGGGTAGATTTTTGATTTGAATTGGTTCAGCTTGTGCGTCTGTTAGTTTTCGCAATTTAAGATTGGTCACATAAGCTTGCGTGGAAGAAATATTGAGAATAGGATTGACACGAAGTCCACCCAGTCTGAGTTCTTCTTGATTGAGATCTTCTAAGGTTTTATAGGTGTCGCGGTAAGAAAACAGCACCATACTTTTTTTACTATCCATCGTAATTGAAGGTGGGCGCTCATAGTCAGCCAATTGCAAAATAGCTTGTGATGGTTTTTGGAAGAGCAATTCGTCTTGTGCTTGAACGCCAAAAAACAAAAGAATAAAAGAGAATGAAAATATCGAACGCATAGTAAACATTTTTGTCAAATGTAGCAGAAACAATTTAAAAAGTGATTCGCAAAAATGAATATAATTCGTAATTTTGGTTCAATAAATTCATAAAAGTGAAAGCAGCAATTCCAGTTAATTTATCATTTGAACAATTACTTTTAATGGTGAAACAGTTACCAGTTCAACAAAAAATTAAACTATCTAAAGAGCTTGAAAAAGAAGGAATTGGAACTAAATTAACTCGTCTTCTTAAATCGCTAAAAACCAAAGAACTTGATTTTGAAACATTAACCAATGAAGTAGAGATTGTTAGACAAGCGATTTATGACAAACGCAAGCATTAAAGTAATTTTTAATTTCCTGTTTTTCTGAATCTACTATCACGGTTTCCTTCCGCTATCAATGACAACTTTTAATTGATTAACAAAAGTTCCTCTTTTAAAAGATTCCTCACTTCATTCGGAAGGACTATCGTCAGGGGAGGTTTGCGAAAATGCTGCGCATTTTCGCCTGATTTCCCAACCCAAGGGTCATTCCGACTGGAAGGAGGAATCTTTTGTTTTCACTGCGAATGAATTATTCTGTAGAAAAAACTTTTGTTCTTCCAATAAATCATTCCAGTCAGGATTCATTGTTTTTATTAAATTATCTTTTTTCATACGACTATATTTTTTAATTTGCTTTTCACGATTTATAGCAGTTAAAGGTTTATCAAACACTTCAAAGTAAACCAATTTGTAAAGATTGTATCTTGATGAAAAACTAGGATTTATTTTGTCTTTGTGCTCCTTAATTCTTCTAATAAGATTATTAGTTATCCCCGTGTAAATTGTTGAATTAGTGTAGTTTGTGATAATATAAACGTAGTACATACAAGTTGTTTTTCTATCTAATTTAGTAAAATAGATGCTATTTATAGTCATATTTTTTTGATTTTTTAGTTGAAATAATTCCTCATTTCTTACTGATTTTAATTAGTTAGTGAAAAATTAAACCGACGCCAAACTCCGCTATCAATGACAACTGTTAATCGTTAAACTAAAGTTCCTCTTTTTAAAAGATTCCTCACTTCATTCGGAAGGACTATCGTCAGGGGAAGTTTGCGAAAATGCTGCGCATTTTCGCCTGATTTCCCAACCCAAGAGTCATTCCGACTGGAAGGAGGAATCTTTTGTTTGGTTATCATTTCAATTTAGGCTATTACAAAAAAATTATCTCTCGAATTGTTCGTAGAATAAAGGCAATACGACTAGAAAGAGGAAACTTTATAAATCTATTATTCTATAAGATTTCAAGAAGTAAGTGGGGAATTAATTTGTAACACGACAATTTAAACTAGCTTATTGATTGGTAAACAACTTTCCAAAACAAATCCTAAAGATTAGCTTAATTAATCCACAATTAAGTAGTTTTGTTCCCTAAACTAAAATAATGAAAAAGTTTATTCAAATTCCACTAATGATTTTTCCTATGTTGGTATTTTCCCAAGTTCAAGAACCAGTAGCGCCAAAGAAACCAAAAGCGTTAACAATGCATAATCACACGCGCAACGACGATTATTATTGGATGAACGAGCGCGATTCTAAATCTGTTTTGGAGCATTTGGCAAAAGAGAACGCCTACAACGATGAATATTTTAAACCAATTCAAGGTTTGGTACAATCGCTAATGACAGAGTTTGACCAACGTATAAATCCAAACGAGGTAAGTGCTCCTTTTGTTATGAACGGAAAAACCTATCAAGTAAAAAGTATAGAAGGAAAAGATTATCAGCAAGTTGTGCAAATCGAAAATGGAAAAGAGATTATTTTCTTCGATGAAAACGAACGTGCAAAAGGAAAATCTTTTTATGAATTGGCAGAGTGGAATCCATCTCCAAATAATGAAATTTTAGCTGTAAGCGAAGATTTTGTAGGCAGAAGAAAATACAATATTACTTTCCGCCAGAATAAAACTGGAAAATTCTTAAAAGACAAAATCAGCGATGTTAGCGGTGGAGTAGTTTGGGCAAATGATAACAAAACTGTTTTTTACGGAAAAAAGGATACGGTTAGGCTACGTGAATTTCAAATTTATCGCCACATTCTTGGAACTGACTCTAAAACAGATGTGCTTGTTTATGAAGAAAAAGATGAAAAATTTGGCGTCGGCGTAGGAAAATCAATCACTGATAAATTCATTATGATTTATTCTTACAGTTCTACAACTTCTGAAATGCAATGGATTGATGCGGATAAACCTTTGGATAAACCAACCGTATTTCTTCCAAGAAAACAAGGACATTTATACGAAATCGCGCACCACACGGATGGTTTCTACATTCTTTCAAATGATAAAGCAACCAACAAACGCATTTTAGTTTC
This sequence comes from Crocinitomicaceae bacterium, assembly GCA_044372955.1. Classification (GTDB taxonomy): domain Bacteria; phylum Bacteroidota; class Bacteroidia; order Flavobacteriales_D; family Crocinitomicaceae; genus UBA952. Next base: position 3,191 of record JBILQY010000060.1, read on the forward strand.
AGCAACTGCACCAACATCCCTTGAAAGCTGCCAAGAATTAGTAGCCCACGACTCAAAAACCTTGCTTGAAGGTATTTCAGTTTTCAAAAATTTCTTGTTGATTGAAGAACGTACAAACGGTTTGAGAAAATTGAAAGTAAGAAATATTAAAGACAATTCTGAGCGCTACCTTTCGATGAATGAAGAAACGTATTTCTTAGGTTTAGGATTAAACGATGATTTCAATACCGACGAAATTTTCTATTCGTACAATTCAATGACGACGCCTTCAACTGTTTATAAATACAATATGGCGACAGGTCAGCAAACGGTTTGGTTTAGAAAAGAATTATTGGATAAAAACTTTAAACCAGAAGATTATACTTCACAGCGTATTTGGGCTACAGCGAACGATGGCACTCAAATTCCTATTAGCTTAGTGTATAAAAAAGGAACTGATTTGAAAAATGCTCCTTGTTTATTGTATGGTTATGGTTCTTATGGTTACACACTTCCTGATGTTTTCAGTGCAACAAGATTGAGTTTATTGAATCGCGGTTTTGTATTTGCTGTTGCGCACATTCGTGGTAGTAAGTATATGGGTGAAGAATGGTACGAAACAGGAAAGTTTGATAAAAAAATCAATACATTCACTGATTTCATAAACGCAGCAGAACATTTAGGTCACCGTGGTTATTGCGACAAAGACAAAATCTATGCGCAAGGCGGAAGTGCTGGCGGTTTATTGATGGGAGCTATAACCAATATGGCGCCTTACTTATGGAAAGGTATCGTTTCGCAAGTTCCATTTGTGGATGTTGTGACAACGATGTTAGATGAATCGATTCCGTTGACAACTGGGGAGTATGAAGAATGGGGAAATCCAAATGATCCCTATTTTTACAACTATATGCTAAAGTACTCACCAATTGACAACATTCACCGAATGGATTACCCAGCGATGTATATTACAACAGGTTACCACGATTCGCAAGTTCAATATTGGGAACCAATGAAATACGTTGCGAAAGTGCGTGAATACCGAACAAACAAAAATCCTTTGGTGTTTGAATGTAATATGGATGCAGGTCACGGTGGTGGTTCTGGGCGCACACAAGAGCGTTTGGAAGTTGCTAAAGTTTATGCCTTTATTTTGAGTTTAGAAGGAATTTCAAAATAGGATTTTAAATGCTGAAACACAAGTGGGAAAGTTAAAACGCAACTTATTATTTTTTGATATCGTGAGTTTTAATGGTTTCAAATTGAGCACTTTAAAACTTAGTGTTTTTACTTTGATTTTCTTTTCCTCCGTTAACTTTTCTAGTGCGCAAGACGATAGTTTAGTGATTGAAAACTTTAGAGATCGAAAGGTTGTTTTTGCTGATTTAGGTTATACAACTGCTCCTTTTTTCCTTCGCTATCCATACACTTCCGAAATAGGAAAACTAAGCTATAAAAATAATTTTAGACTATTTATGGGGCTTGGTTTTGCCTACAAATGGTTTTCGATGCGTGTTGGTTTTCCAGTTTTAAAATCCTTTCGTTCGGTTGAGAAATATGGTGAAACCAAGCAATTCAATCTAGGTTTTGATTTTTCGTTTAAAAATTGGTATTACGACTTTGAGTTTAAGTCGGTTTTGGGTTATTCCATCCAAGATGCCAATCGCTGGGATTCAACCTATACAGAAGCAAAACCAAATCAGAATGAAGCTTCAGTTGGAACTTTAAATTTTGCTTTGAACGCTTGGTATTTTGGAGATAAAAACTTCAAAATGAATGCCTTGATAGGAAAACGTGCACATTATATTCGTCGAGTTCATACCTGGTATGTGAAAGGAACGGTAAATGTTTTTGGAGCCGACAACAATGGAGTTCCGTTGATTCCTGCCGCTTTACAAAATCCAGCGAATTCAAAAACCTTATCCTCTACCCTATCCTCTTTTGATTTTGGAGTCATTCCTGGATATGCTTATGTGGACCGTATCAAGAATTGGCAATTTTCTGGTTGGTTGGGAGTTGGTGGAGTTGTTCAATCTAAATTCTATACAGTTTCCGGAGGTCCAAGAGGATTTTTAGGTTTAGCACCTCGCTACGATATTCGTTTGATGGGTGGCTATTCACGTCCAGAATATTTCATTTTCTTACTTACCGATTTCGACAATAAATCGATTCGATTTTCTGATTTAATTTACCGACAGTATTTCTACAGCATAAAAATCGTGGGCGGCTATCGTTTTCCGGAGAAAAGTAAAAAAGGAAAGAGGAAAAATTGATTATTGAGGTTACTTTCCAATACAAAACTTACTAAAGATATTCCCTAATAAATCCTTATCAATTTGGATTTCTCCAGTGATATTTCCCAGTTGGCGCATCGCTTCTCGGATGTCCATTGCGATGAAATCTCCCGTTGTTCCGTTGTCTAAATCGTATTGTGCTTTTTCGAGTGCACTTGCAGTTTTCAGTAAGGCTTCATGATGGCGCGCGTTTGCAACAATTGTTTCGTTTTGTAAGTCAAAAGAGCCAATGATTAGTTCTACAAGTTTAATTTTCAATTGGTCAATTCCCAATCCTTTTTTGGCGCTTATCGCAATGCTATTTTCTACTTCAATGCTATTGATGTCAACTTTGTTAAGCACCAATAGTACGTGTTTATCAGGGTGAAGTTTGATTAAATCAGTTTGCCAAGTTAGCACTTGCAAAACATTTTCTAGATTGCTTGCATCTGCCATACATAAAATGACACTCGCTTGCTCTATTTTTTGCTGCGAGCGTTCAATGCCTAAAGCTTCGATTGTTTCGGTTGTTTCTCGGATTCCAGCAGTGTCAATTAATCGAAAAAGAATTCCATCAATATTCAATGTTTCCTCGATGACATCTCTTGTTGTTCCCGCAATATTTGATACAATTGCGCGGTCTTCACCTAATAATTGATTTAATAAAGTGCTTTTTCCTGTATTGGGTGCACCGACGATTGCCACAGGAACACCGTTTTTGAGTGCGTTTCCAAGTGCAAAAGATTGCGCCAAACGTTTCACAATTTGCAGTACTTCTGCGACTAAAGCCTTCAATTGTGTTCGGTCTGCAAACTCCACATCTTCTTCCGCAAAATCAAGTTCAAGTTCAATCAAAGAAGCGAAATGAATTAGTTTTTCGCGTAAATCGTGTAACTCGTGAGAGAAGTTTCCTCGCAATTGACGAAGGGCAATTTGGTGTGCTTGTTTAGATTGTGATGCAATTAAATCAGCCACAGCTTCTGCTTGCGACAAGTCCAATTTCCCATTCATAAAAGCACGCTTTGTGAATTCACCAGGTTCTGCCAAACGACAATCAGCACTTACTAAAGTTTCTATAATTTGTTGCTGGATATAAGGAGAAGCATGACACGAAATCTCCACGCTTTCCTCACCCGTAAAACTTTTACCTGTATCAAAAACACTTATTAAAACTTCATCAATTGTTTCACCTTTTAGCGATTTGAAAAGTCCAAAATGAACAGTGTGAGATGCTTTATCAGTTAACCTTTTACTAAAAAATTGTTCTGTTTTCTGCTTTGCATTGATTCCAGAAACACGAATGATGGCGATTGCACCAACTGCGTTTGGAGTGGCTAAAGCACAGATTGTATCGTTGTTTATTGACATGTTACAAAATTAACTTAAAAACAAAGAGTCATTATTTATTAGTTTCACATAGAAATGAGAAAAAAGCACAAAAAAAAGGCACTCAGATTATGAATGCCTTTTCAAATATGCTTAAAGAAATATTATTTCAATTGTTTTTTGTCAGCATTTTCTTTATACCAACCTTCATTATCTTTAATTTCAACAGGTACAGTTGAAGCAGCATTGAATTTTCTTTGCAAGTTCATCCAGTAACCAAATCCAACAAATCCTAAAACAATGACAATATTGTTAAAGTAGTTTCCAACTATATCGTAAAACAAAAATAATTTTTGAAATAATTGTTCGTTGAGGGCATGAAAGAAATCTGTTGTGCTCATATCAAATGATTTTAATTTGTTACAAAGTAAAACAATTTTTTAGCAAAAAACAAGTGCAATTAAAGTATTTGTTTTCACCACACAACTGTAATCTTACCTGTCGATTTACCACTTTCCAATAATGCATGAGCTTCTCCTATTTTAGAAACAGGGAATAAGGCTCCAACTTGCGGCTTAATTTCTCCTTTAAGAAATAAATCTACCACTGCGATCAAACAATCATGTATTATCATGGGACGGTTGTCTGCAATTTTTAACATGTTAACGCCTAGAATATTTTTTGAACGCATCATTAAACCAATTGGTAAAATCAAACCCATTTTTCGAACAAAGTTCAAACTTGAGAGGAAACCAAATTTTCCACCAACTAGTTCTGATCCTCCAAAAATAAATAAGCGTCCACTTGAACCTATCAATGCTAAATCTTTCTTAAAAGTAGAACCTGCAACAGGATTATAACTTGCGTCCAATCGATCGCCTTTCAAGTGGGTAAAAATCGCTTTTTGGTAATCAGTTTCATTGTAATTCACTACGAAATCAGCGCCAAGATCTTTAACTAATTGTGTCTTACTTGCATTGCCAATTTTTGCTATTACATAAGCTCCTCGACGTTTTGCTAATTGTATTAAAATTGTTCCTACACCTCCAGCAGCAGCATGTATCAATACTTTATCTCCTTTCTGAATTGGAGAAAGTACATCAGACATGTAATAAGCAGTTACAGCTTGTGTACACAAGGCCATTACCGTTTCGGCGGGCATATCGTTGATTGGAACTATTCCATAATCTTTTGCTATTACATGCTTTCCATAGCCACCAAAACGACAAAAAGCTAAAACACGCTTACCTAATAGTGACGCATTAACTGCTGAACCAATTTCAACGATTTTTCCCACCAATTCATAACCTATTACAGAAGGCATAGGCGGTGCCTCTCGGTAGAGTCCATTACGTGCCATAACATCCGCGTAGTTTAGTCCAAAAGCTTCACTTTCCACTAAAACTTCATTAGATTTTAAAATTGGAAGGTCAAGTGCTCGACGCTCAAAAGCATTCTCTGCTGCACCTTTTTTGATTAAATAAATTGCTTCGGTTTTCATCTATTTCTTTAGAATTTAAATTTTAACTAGTATATAAGCTGTAAAGTTTACGAAATACGAATAGAAAACCAACTTTTATTAAATGCATTATAGAAAATTTGAATCTTGTTTTTTTGTACTATCGTAAAATGGGTACTTATAAATTCATTTTATACTGCAACAACAATTTTACTTAAACTCAATCAATATTTAAATTTGATTGAGTTTACTTGTTTTCATAACATAAAAAAAGCCTGTAAAATCAATTCTACGGGCTTAGATTTTAATTAGAACGGTTCTTTTTAATTCTTCACAAATCTTTTTGTAATTACACTACCTTTCTCAGAAATTACACTTACTAAATAAATGCCATTTTCGAAGGTTGAAATATCTATTGAATTAGAAACGAGGGACTTTTCTGCAATCAATTTTCCATCGAGTGAAAGAATGTTTACTTTCTCGAAGGTTGGATTTTCGAAAGTCAATACATCACAAGTTGGATTGGGGTAAAATAATAAGATGCTATTGTTCAATTCAGCCACACTTGCACTTGGATTAAATGCGTAAACTCGTACATAATCAACCGTTAATTCAGCTGGAAAAACAGTGGTCGCATCAGGATAACCAGGCCAATTTCCACCCACGGCTAAATTTAGAAGTAAATAAAACGGTAATTGAAATTCTTCAGTTCCATTCACGCCATTTGCAATGTTCAATTGAAAATACAAAATGTCGTCCATATACCATTTAATAGCTAAAGAATCCCAAGTAACGACATAGTTATGATAAGCAGTAACATCAGCGTCTATAACGCCTCCCATGTAATTATGACCAACGTTATCCCAATGAGCAGTTCCGTTGATTTTAGGGTTGTTGTTAATGTGTTCCATAACATCAATTTCGCCACATCTTGGCCAACTAACTTGATCGATATTTGTCCCCAACATCCAAAATGCAGGCCATAAACCTTTTCCCATAGGTGCTTTTAATCGGGCTTCAATCTTTCCATAGTGCATTTGAAATTTACCTTTTGTGATAATTTTTGCAGAAGTGTACTCATTCGAGCCAAATTGTTCTTCACGCGCTGTAATAATTAATTCACCATTTGAAATACTTAAGTTCGTTGGACTATCGGTATAATATTGTGACTCGTTGTTTCCAAAACCCCAACCACCAATGTCTTTTGTCCATTTGGCATTGTCGAGGGTTGTACCGTCGAATTCATCGTTCCAAATCATTGTCCATTGTGCTTGGCTAATAAATGAAAGTAAAGTGAAAATGGAAATTAGTTTTAGTTTTTTCATGGTTGAATGTTTAAATTTTTTCCCTCCTTTAGGAGGGATAAAGGGAGGTGACAAATTTTCTAGTATTCAAAAAAAGGAGGGTTGCCCCTCCTCCTTCATTCATCAATCAATCAAATCTTAATTTTTAATAATTCTTACCACTTTAACAGCGTCGTTTCCATATACATTTAATGTATAAACACCTGCTGTGAAGTTCTCAAGATTTATTTCAGTTTCGTTCATTTCAATTGTTTTTGTAGCGATTAATGCTCCTAACATTGAATAGATTTCGATTTTTTCAATTTTATGTTCACTTGATACCGTTACTTTAGAATCAGCTGGATTAGGGAAGATTACTAAATCCGAATCTGTTAACTCACTAATTCCGATTGAACAAGGTGAACATCTTCCGTATGTGTTTGCAACAGCACCTTGACCTAATAACCAACGGCGATTTGCGTAAGTTGAGTAGTCAGTTATTGGTGCACATCCTGCTCCGTTAACCATTTCTTGAATCAAGTTTTCAACTACACCATCTTTCACTAATAAATACTCTAAGGTATCGTTTGGTGCTGGAGAAATTGTGAAAGTATATGTTCCGTCACCATTACTTACAGCTGTTGGACCAAAGTTTGGATTCCATTGCCAGATTGGACCTGTTAATTTAACAGTTGTTGCAGGTGTACAAACTTCAGTTGTAATTACGATATTTGGATAAGAACAAGGTACACAACGGTCGTAACTAATGAAAACATTCCCCGAACCTACTACCCATTTTCTATTAGCATAACCAAAGAAATCAGTTAC
>JBILQY010000061.1:0-10332 GCA_044372955.1 Crocinitomicaceae bacterium
GTGGACATACCTCTGGTGTACCTGTTGTGGCGCCAGCTGCATCGCAGGGTAGCTATGTATGGATGAGATAAGCGCTGAAAGCATCTAAGCACGAAACTCGCCTCAAGATGAGATTTCTTTTAAGGGTCGTGGAAGACTACCACGTTGATAGGCTACAGGTGTAAAGACAGTAATGTCACAGCCGAGTAGTACTAATTACCCGTAGACTTACTAACTTGTTAAACTTTACTTTATTTACTGCTTCAATCGTCCGATATATCTATTAAAATTTATAATTTAAGATGGAAAATGAAAAATTAGATTAATTCTACATTTTGCATTCTTCATTCTAAATTAAAAGCTTTGGGTGTCTATAGCATCACGGTCCACCTCTTCCCATTCCGAACAGAGAAGTTAAGCCTGATTGCGCTGATGGTACTGTCCTTTTGAGGGTGGGAGAGTAAGTCGATGCCGATTTTTAAAACCCTGACATTCGCATGAATCGTCAGGGTTTTTTTATGTCCTGTTATTTTTAGAGTATCCCGTTATTTATCGGGAAGCTGACGGTTTTTAATAACCTGACATTCGTTTGATTCGTATGTTCTTTAATCCATTATTTCTTTTGAAGTATTATCTATTTATTGGTTATTTGTGATCATTACATAAATATAATTTAGAGATTCTTGAATATGCTTTCACGTTACTCCTTTATGAATTTTTGATTTCAAATAATGTAATTACCTAATTTGTTTATATTCAACTTTTAATTACTAAACCAATTATAAAATGGAAGTTTATCCTAAAAGTTAAATTAAAACAAAGATTACTGTTTTGGGTTATAATTCTTCACGATTTCAATCGTGACACATAGAAAGAATGGCCAATTTTAAAATTGTTTGCAATATCTGAAGTAGCATAGTGGTTTTAATTCTGATAACGGAATAACCAGAGCTTGATTGTTTAATTAGCGAAGAGATACATTTTCAAAAGTTTTAATCATAACTTGTTTTTTCTTCATGCTCTGATTTCAATTATTTTATTCGGACTCATGTAAAAAGAATATCAAAATTTATTGTAATCAATTCAATCAAGTAAGGATAATAAAATCATTGGTACAAAAGCCACTAAACTGCTTTCTTATTTTATTTAAGTTTGAATGATTAAAATTATTCGAATATTATCATTTCACGATTTTCATTTTGTAAGATGAAATACTTCTGAATGTTTTGGAGAATAATCTACTAGAACATAAATACGTAAATACAAAAAAAGGACTCATCACTGAATCCCTTTTCTGTTTTAAGCTATTTAACTTTTATTCAATCACAATCTTCATTTCCACACGACGGTTTTTCTTACGTCCTTCTGGTGTATTGTTATCAGCAATAGGTTTTGTTTCACCGAAGTAAAGAGCATTCAATCGCGTTGCTTCAACTCCTTTGGAAACTAAGTAGTTCTTCAAAGATTCAGCTCGTTTTTTAGACAGTACCATATTTGCATTGTCGTCCCCAACATTATCCGTATGACCTGAAATCTCTAATTTCCAAGTTGATTTTTTCAATAGAACCGTTGCCAATTCATCCAATGAAGGTTTAGATTCTTCTTTTATGATGTCTTTTCCTGTTTCGAACTCTAGATTATCAAATGCCATTTTCAACACTTCAATAATTTCTTGCTCTATAACTGGACATCCTTTGTTATCTTTCGGTCCTGGTGTATTCGGACAATCGTCATCTTTATCCAAAGTACCATCATTATCTGTATCTTTTAATGGACAACCTTTGTTTGATATTGGCCCAGCTAAAGTTGGACAATCATCATCTTTATCCAATAAACCATCTCCATCCGTATCAGGCCAAGGACAGCCATTATTTTCTTTCGGTCCAGCGACATCAGGACAAGCATCTAGGAAATCAAAAATTCCATCTGCGTCTTTGTCTGGACATCCTTGGTATTCTTTTGATCCTGGCACTTCTGGACACGCATCATCTAAATCTCTAATTCCATCACCATCTTTATCTGGGCAACCTTGGTATTCTCTTGATCCTGGTACTTCTGGACAAGCATCATCTAAGTCTTTAATTCCATCTCCATCTGTATCTGGACAACCTTTGAATTCTTTTAAACCTGCAATTGTTGGACATTCATCTAAAGCATCTTTGATTCCATCTTTATCAGTATCAGGACAACCTAAGAATTCTTTGATTCCTGCTACTGTTGGACATTCATCATCTTTATCAGGAATGCCGTCTTTATCTGTATCTGGACAACCTCTGAATTCAGGTAATCCAGGGACGGTTGCACAATCGTCTTCCATGTCTTTGATGCCATCACCATCCGTATCAGGACAGCCTTTAAAGCTCCAAACACCAGGTTCAGTTACACAATCATCTAATTTATCAGACACTTTATCGCCGTCTTTATCTTTAGGTGCTTCATAAAGAACAGGAACTCTCAAGCCCATGTAAAATTCTGCTCCTTGTACTTTTCCTTTTCCTGCTAGTGTTCTGAAATCCGTTATTCCAACCGTTAAAGGACCTAAGCGTGTTGCTAATCCAGCTTTAAAGCCAGAATATTCATTCATAGAGATTGGCAAATGAACACCAAACCAAGCATGATCAAAACTAGGTGTAATGGAAACTTGATTGGCAACTTTTACTTTCGTAGCTCTTTTTGAGGAAATAATATTGAACATACCTGTTGCATTTACATAGAACCATTTCCAAATGTGGTAATCTGCTTGAATACTGAATGCCGATGGAGTACGCATGTAAAATGTTTGATCTACATCTTCGTTTGCTACCCAATCAGTATTTCCATCTGTTGTTGATTGTGTTATCAAACTATCAATAACGTTGTCAAAATTTAAAAAGCTATTTGCAGATTCAAAAAGTCTTAAGTTGAAAAGTGATGTTGTGTTTACACTAAAGTCGCGGCTTAAACCTCCTTTTTCAAAACGGATTCCACCTAAATCAAGAACAGAAAAACCAACTCTAGCTTTGTATTTATTCTCGTTACGTTTCCAAAGATTTGTTTCGTTATCCATATCGTATTTGTGTTTTTCCCAATCAGGACGCCACTCATACACAAAACCTAAATCCAAACCTAAACCAAATTTTGCAGAAGCTTTAGGAATTCCACCGCCATCAGCAACTAATTGATCGATGTTTTTTGAATAACCATAAGCAAAATCACCCGCCAAATATTGAGAAGTATCTTCATTCACTAAGTTGTACGAAAAATTATTGGTGTACATGTAAGCTGCAGAATATCCTTGCAAATATTTAACCTTACCTCCAGCTTTGAAAAAATGTTCTTTTTGATCCAGAACAACTTGTGAATAGTTTAAACCATATTCTGTCCAAGATAAATGGTTGATATTTAACAACTCTTCATTTAATTTTAAATTCCATAAATCGGGATATTCCAAACCTTCTTCTGCCAAAACTGCCAATTTAGGATCCATATTGTCAATATTTAGAATCGAACGTGCTTTAACACCAAATCCAACAGCTATTTTCGGGTTGATATGAAACATGAAATTCAAGATGTCAACTTGAAGATTCATATTCATACCAAGTGTTGTTTTTGTATTTTGGTCATATTTGTGGACAATAAAACGATCGATAAAAGTGGAATCAGGCTTCGACCAAGCGTTTAAAATGTCTTTTGAAAAAGAACCTTTCCACCAATACGTTTCACCTAAAGCATTTTGTTGAGCTGTGCGCATTGCTGCTGCGTCGAAGTAGCCAAAATTTTGATAGACATTGATATTTGTGCTAAAAAGATTCAAATCGAATTTAAATCGACCATCGACAAAATTCGCTGGGTTTACATCATTTCCCATTACACCAGCGAAATTACTAGACATAACGCCTAAGTAGTTTTGACTGAAAAAATTGAATGAAAGCGCAAAAAAGAATAAAGAGAGTAATCGTTTTTTCATAGGTTAGGTTATTGTTTGGTGTATTGTATTAAATAAGAGCCTAAGTAAGTGGTAATCGAAAAGGCGTTCGTTCCAAAAGGAGAAATTTCCACTTTTTGTTCACCATGTCTTTCAGATTCGTCTAATTTATTCCCTTTAGAATCGTACAAATATAAGCGATTTTCTATTCCATCAAGGATTCCTAAAATAGTTTTCCCTCCTTGATTTACAGCCACATGAATTTTTGTTATTTCCTCAACTGCAAGATTACGTTCCCATAGTTTCACACCATTGAAATCTACCGCTGTTAATTTCTTGCCTTGTGCCAACAAAAAATAAGTTTGATAATTATGTGTAAATGCTGCCATTAATTTAGCTTCTCTGTTGACTTTTACTACGCTTTTAGATCCATTTACTTGTTGTAAGGTGAGTGTTCCATTTGAAATTGTACCAAAAAATAAGTTGCTATTGTATGAAAAAACTTGTGTACTTGAGTCAATCGCAATCGATTTTGTGTTGTTTCTTTTTGCGATTTCAGAAATCCAAGCTGTTGTTCTTCCCACTGAAACGCAGTAGGCTTTCCCTTTTTGGGCATAGCTGTAAATTCCACGAATCGTTTCTGTCAAACGCAATCTTTTCAATGTTTTTCCTGCAGTATTGAAAACGCTAACATTGTCGATGCCGTCTCCAACGAAAAATACTTCTTTATTCTCAACGTTTAAACTTGAAGGTGCAACAAATCCAATTGGTTTGAAGCGGTAAATTAATCTTCCATTCAAATCTAATATTTGGGTTTCTGTGCTTAAACACAAAGAAAATGTTCCATTCTGAAAAGAGAAAATAGAGAAAGCTGAAGGAATTTCGGTCAATTGTTTTTCCCAACGTTTTGAGCCATTTGAATAACCTATTAATTTATTCGTTTCAGTTAGTAATACCACATTTCCTCTTCCATTAAACGTTACAAAATTCAGAATGCGCTCCCCTGGATTCATTGAAAAGTATTCCTTTATTTTCTCGTCTTTCGAAACCTTTTGACCTGAATTATCTTTAAAAATTGAAGCTGTTTCGATCAAGGTTTTGTTTAGAACACTTTTCGCAAAACTCTTGCTTGCTGAGACATTTCGAAAGACAACTTTTCTTGGAAGATTACTAAAAATAAATTGCGTTTTTTCAGGGTTTTGCGAAAGTGTTTTCCCCAAACTCATTTCTGTTAAAACCTCATCCAAATATGCTTTATCCGAAGAAAGTAAGCAAATTCCTTCTTGCTCCACGACATAGTAAATTGAAGTGCTATCCTTTTTCCATTTATCACAAAACTTCAATTCTTCGTATTGTCCAAAGGCCTCATTTTTTTCAGGTAACCCAAATTTATCATTAAGATTTTGTACTGGATTTTGACCTTCCTTAAAATCAAAAATAGCCACTTCTGATCTTCCGTTTGATAAAAAAACAACGCCTGTTTTCATCCATTTTTTGAAGTCACTTTTCTTAAAAGTCAAATCCGCTTCTGAGAAGAAATTAGTTTCAAAAAAAGTATATTCAGAGAAATTAGTTGAAATCACACTTGCGAAAAGTAACTTATCGTCACATTGTTTTGCTTTCGAATTTTTTATACTTGATTTTTTGTAACTTAAGGTTTTGTCGAATTTTTCATAAACATCTGTTACAGTTGGAGTTTTCGCTACTAAATCAATAATACTGTAAGATGATTTAAGGTCAACATTAGGTAAACCTTTGCTTTTAGGAGTCATTTCTCCCAAATAAATTACTAACTGATTCTTTTTAAATTCTCCATTAAAGCTTCCAAACTTAAATGTTCTTCTACCTGAAAACTCAAAATTGTAAATACCATTTGCTAAGAGTTTTTCAACCGATTTTTTTGACCAATTATCTTTTCGTTCAAGTAAAAACAATGCACGTTTTGAACTGACATATAAGGAAGTCGAAGCTTTTGAACGCGATAAAAGTGATAATGCTAACGTTTGATTGCTTGGTAGAATTTGGAGGTTTGAATTATTCCAATCCACTTCATTAGCTTGATGGATAACCACCACTTTTTGATCGGTTTCGTCGAAATAGCTTTTGAAATCAACAGATTGCTCGTTGGACAACAAATCAATAGAAACGAATACTGACCAAGCGATACAAATCAACAAGACAGAAATGGGAAGAATTCGTTTGAACATAAGCTTTTTGGGCAAAAGTAACTGTATTCTATCCTTTTAAACTTGCATCCAGAAGTATAAATTAACAATAAGTTGTTAAGCTAAGATTCTTAAAAATCGATATCCTCAAACAATGTTTTATCTGGAAGTAAGCGAAACGTGAGGCGGTGGTATGGTGAGACGCCAAACTTTGCTATAGCTTCTCGGTGATCTTTGGTTGGGTAACCTTTGTTTTTTTTCCAATTGTACATGGGATACTCCTCATGCAATTGTTCCATAATCAAATCTCGCTGTGTTTTTGCTAAAATAGAAGCGGCGGCGATTGCTTGGTATTTAGAATCACCTTTAACGATGCAAACATGCTCTATTTCTGGATATTTATGAAATCTATTCCCATCGATTAAAAGAAAATTTGGACGTATAACCAACTTATCTACAGCTAAATGCATGGCTTTTATACTGGCATTCAAGATGTTGATTTGATCTATTCCTTTTTCGTCAACGGAAGCAATCCCATAGGCCAAAGCTTTTGAAATAATTTCAGGTTGAAGCAAATTTCTACCCTTTTCACTTAACTTTTTTGAATCATTTAATCCTTCTATCAACTTTGATTTATCAAGTATGACAGCCGCTGCAACTACAGGTCCAGCAAGACATCCGCGACCTGCTTCATCACATCCTGCTTCCAACTGATTGTCTTTAAAAAAAGCGAATAAATTTCCCATTGTTCTGTTTTTGGAATATAATTTGTAGCTTAGCGTTAAATCTAATAATTTAAGTTATGAAAAAGGTTCTTTTAGCACTAGTATTTTTGATTGGAACATTCGTTTCTTCTGCTCAAGATAGCAATACAGCAGTGTGTGGTACTAAAGCAGCACTTACAGCTGAGAAAAACGCAGGTAAAATAAAAATGAAATTACCAGCAACAGTTTCAGAAGAGGATGTTAGAAGCTACGCAAGTTACTACGAAAAAATGTTTACGATTGATTACAACGCAACAACACACGAAATTGTGTACAATATGGTTGTGAACGACCCAAATAACAGAAGAGTAATTTTACGCTTTCTTTCTGCGAATCAAATTCAAAACGTAATTGTTGAAGGTCGTGTTTATACTGCTAACGATTTTTACGAGAATTACTTGAAATAAAAAATCAGCTGATACTTTAATGAAAGGTGCTTTTCTTTGGAATTGCACCTTTTTTAGTTTTTAGAAACAACCGATTAAGCATACTTGAAAATCCAATTTAATAAAGAATCTTAAAGTAATTTAACTGTTTTAAAGACCGTATAAATTACCTTTACATTATGAATAATAAAACCATTAATGCTGTTGTTATTCTTGGAGTTCTTTCCTTGATAAGCATTTTGTTTGTGCAGCTCGTTTGGGTGAGCAAAACAATGGAAATGCAAGCGAAAAACATTGCTATCCAAGAAAAAGAAGACAGCCTGAATTTAAAAGAGTTTTCTGAGCAGGCACACATTGCCTTGACTAACGTATTAGAAATCATTACCCAAAAAACAGAGGAAAACACTGATTTATACGGTGCTGTAAAACAGTTGAGAACCAATCATTTCACTGTTGATATCAATCAAGAATTACAACCTTTTTACTTAGAAACTTTACTTAAGAAAGCCCTATATAATCAAAACATTCATCAAGATTTTGTGTATGGAATTTACGATTGTTTTACCGACACTTTGGTGTTTAGTAACTTAATAAAATTCTCAAAAGATTCACTTTATGCGCCTGTAAATGAATCGATTCCAGGATTAACTTCGGCAAAATTACGTCTAAAGAAAGATGGACATTACTTTACTGTTTTCTTTCCAAAAGTAAAAGCAAAATCGATAGATCCAGCCGTTTTTATTTCACCATGGATTTATATTTCAATTATTGTAGTATTGGTTTTGGTTTTCTTTGCTTACAGTTTAACAATAATCATTCGCCAAAAACGACTTTCAGAAGTAAAAAACGACTTCATTAACAATATGACGCACGAGCTTAAAACCCCAATTTCAACCATAAGTTTGTCGAGTGAATTGCTTTTAAGAATGGACGAAGAAAACAACATTGAAAAAGTTCGACGTTACGCTGGAATTATTTACAAAGAAAACAAACGGCTTGAAAATCAAGTAGAACGAGTGTTAAATGTCGCTAAATTAGACAAAGACAAAGTGGTGTTGAACAAAGAAAACTTTAACATTCACGAATTATTAGATGAAGTGAAAGACAATTTTGAGTTCAACCATTCCGAAGCTGGGGGTGAAATTGAATTACAAAAAAATGCAACTAATTTTTGCATTCAAGCTGATCCAGTTCATATTACAAATGTGGTTTATAATTTATTGGATAATGCGGTGAAATATTGCGCTGAAAAACCTAAAATTCAAATTACAACTCGCAATGAAAAGAGTGGTTTGTCATTAGAAATCACTGATAATGGAATCGGTATGAAACGCGAGCACAGTAAACTAATTTTTGATAAATTCTACCGTGTTCCAACAGGAAACATTCACAACGTTAAAGGTTTCGGGCTTGGTTTATATTACGTTAAATTAATTGTGGAAGCGCATCACGGAAAAATAGATGTAAAAAGCTCAGTTGGAAAAGGAACGACGTTTGTATTGTGGTTTCCTTTGTGTTAGATTACTTTCATTTTTTCCTAAAATTTCTAGTGATTCATTCTTCTTAAAAGGATAATTTTTCATAACTTCAAGTAAACTATGAAGAATGAAATCATTTTATACCGCCCAAATGAGGCTGAAGAACACATTGAAGTTCGCCTAGACGAAGACAATGAGACTTTTTGGCTTTCGTTAAACCAAATAGCTTCACTTTTTGATAGAGACAAATCTGTAATATCAAGGCACTTAAAGAATATTTTTAACAATAACGAATTGGATAAAAACTCAGTTGTTGCATTTTTTGCAACAACTGCGGCAGATGGAAAAAGATACAATGTAGAATATTACAACCTTGATGTGGTTTTATCTGTTGGTTATAGGGTTAACTCTAAAAAAGGTACACAATTCCGAATTTGGGCGAATAGAGTATTGAAAGAATACTTACTAAAAGGTTATGCTGTCAATAACCGAATGAACCGATTGGAGGACAATTTGGAAAACATAAAAAACAAAGTTGATCAAATTGAACTTCAGGTCAATTCCAAACTCATCCCAACACAAGGCGTTTTCTTCGACGGACAAATCTTCGACGCTTACGAGTTGATGTCGAGAATAATTCGTTCTGCTAAAAAAGAAATCATTCTCATTGATAATTACATCGACGAATCTGTGTTGGCACATCTGAGTAAACGGACCTCA
Organism: Crocinitomicaceae bacterium; assembly: GCA_044372955.1. Classification (GTDB taxonomy): domain Bacteria; phylum Bacteroidota; class Bacteroidia; order Flavobacteriales_D; family Crocinitomicaceae; genus UBA952. Next base: position 9,397 of record JBILQY010000061.1, read on the forward strand.
AACGTGGAGGCAATTATTTACACAAAATCTATTTCAAGAATTTTGCAGTTAGATTTATACCCTCCAACAATTAAAATTCTTAACAAAAAAACCTTTTGGGTATAATGCCGACATGACTTTCAATTAAATCAAAAAAATTGGAAGGTAAGTCATCGTCGGTATTAGAAAGACATAACAGCCAATACCCACCTATTCAAATTCGAGAACTTCACGAAAGTCATGATCGATTTCTGATTATCGACCGAAAAGAATTGTATCATATTGGTGCTTCGCTGAAAGATTTGGGAAAGAAGTGGTTTGCGTTCTCGAAATTGGATGGGAAGATGCTGGAGTTTGTTTTATCTAAATTACATGAAGATTAATCAAAGCAGTTTTCCAATTAACAACTTTAATCAATTCCTGTGACGTAAATTCCATTTCACCATCATAAATTAATACACCACCTGTTTCACCTGACAATGCATTGAATTTCTTTAAACCTTTAACGAAATCAGATGAAAATGTTTGAGCAGACTTAATTTCTGTTGCAATTAATTGAGTGGCAGTCTGGATAATTAAATCAATTTCAAGGCCTTTGTTATCTCTCCAAAAATAGAATTGTTGACCAAGGTTTAAATTTGCATTGTTCTTCACAAACTCCATAATGATCAGATTTTCAACCAAACTTCCTCTAAAATGTGACACCTCAAGTTCACTTTCTTTTTTAATGGATAGCAGGGAACATGCCAAACCAGTATCTACAAAGTAAAGTTTTGGTGTTTTAACCAATCGCTTGTTAAAGTTATTGAAGTAAGTAGGGAGCATTTTAATTACAAAGGTTTTTTCCAAAATAGACAACCACGAATCAACTGTTTTAACATCAATCCCGCATTCATTACTCAAGGCACTCCGATTCACAGTTTGACCAACTCTTCCTGCGCAAAGACGAAGAAATTT
>JBILQY010000430.1:0-2663 GCA_044372955.1 Crocinitomicaceae bacterium
CCAAGCCAAATTTATTTTTGCGATTTATTCTTAAAACTTTCGTCAAGAAGAAAGTGGTCGGAGAAGAAACATACGCAAAAAACGGCCCAACAGCACCCGCGTTTATTGTAAGTAATGACAAAGATTTTGAAAAAGAAAAATTGCGTTTGATTAATTATTTACATAAAACTCAAGAACTAGGTGCCTCAGCTTTTGAAAATAAAGAAAATCAATCATTTGGGGTGTTAAGTTCAAAGGAATGGAACAATCTCTTTTACAAACATATAGACCATCATTTTTCCCAGTTTGGAATTTGAGGACTTACAAATTTTTCTATTAAAACGGATTTCTTAAAAATTGAAACTAAAATTCTAGTTAAATTTAAACCATGAATTTTGAAATATCCGCTTTTCACTCTCTTTCATTAAACGATTTTTATGATTTAGTTTCTTTACGTATTCAAGTTTTTGTTATCGAACAGAATTGTCCTTATCAAGATTTGGATGGCAAAGACAAAAAATCATTTCACGTAATTGGAAAAGATGCAAAAGGTGAAATTAAAGCAACAGCACGCATTCTACCAGCAGGAATTTCCTACCCTGAAGTTGCAATAGGACGTGTTGTGGTTGGAGAAGAACAACGAGGAACAGGTGCTGGACATCAATTAATGAATAGTTGTATGGAATTTATTGAAAATCAATTTGGTAAAGTTCCGGTTCGCATTTCAGCTCAAAAACATTTAGAGAAATTTTATAATCAACATCACTTTGTTTCAACAGGAAAAGAATACCTAGAAGACGGAATTCCACACGTTGAAATGCTTTATTTACCCCAAATTTAAACTATGAAGAATGTAATTTTCGCTTCCTCAGTTGCCTTAATTCTCGCTGCTTGTGGAACAAAAAAGACCAATGAATTTACAACTATTAATGTAGAATATTTAGACAAATCTGTTAAACCACAAGATGATTTCTTCCAATTTGCTAATGGTACTTGGATAAAAAACAATCAAATTCCTGCTTCTGAATCACGTTGGGGAAGTTTCAATGAATTGGAACAAAACAATAAAGCAAAACTGACAACAATTTTGGAAGAAGCGAAAAAAAATCCGGGAGAGAAAGGTTCGCAAAATCAGATTTTGGGAGATTATTACGCTGCTTACATGAACATGGATTTACGCAACTCACAAGGAATGAGAGGTCTTGAAGGAGAATTCAATCGCGTGAATACATTAAAGAGTAAGGATCAATTGGTTGAAATTATTGCGGAACATCACCGCGACGGAATTGGTACACTTTTTAGTTTTGGTGTCGGTCAAGATTTAAAGAACGTGGATAAAAACATCGCATACCTTGGTCAAGGAGGAATCGGTTTACCAAACAAAGATTATTATGTAAACGAAAACAAAAAAGAACTTTTAGCAGCATATCAAAAGCATGTATTCACATCGATGCAACTTGCTGGAAAAGAAACTGCTCAGGCTGAAAAAGCAGCAGAAAATGTCGTTAAAATAGAGAAATTACTAGCTGAAACAATGATGAGTCCAGCCGAAATGCGAATTCCTGAAAAAACGTACAATAAACAATCAACGAAAGCAACAACTTCACTTTTTGGAAATTTTGACTTTCGCTATTACCTTACGAAAGTTGGTTGTCAATCTCCTGATTCAATCGTAGTTGGAAATATTGATTTTGTTAAAAATGTAGCTTCTATGATTGAAAATATAAGTTTAGATGAATGGAAAGATTACATAACATGGAACTTGGTTAATCATTACGCTGGACATTTAAATGATTCATTTGTAAACCTAAACTTTGACTTTTACGGTAAAACTTTAAGTGGTAAAAAACAACGCAAACCAATGAATGAAAGTGCGATTGACGAAATTACACGCATGGAATTTTCTGAGTTGTTAGGTAAGGCATTTGTCGAAAAACATTTTTCAAAAGAAGCACGTGATCGTGTTAATACAATGGTAGACAATTTATTAGCAGTTTTCAAAGAGCGTATTCAAAACTTGGATTGGATGTCTGCTGAAACTAAAAAAGAAGCGATAAATAAGTTAACTTCTATCGGTAGAAAGCTTGGTTATCCTGAGAAATGGGAAGATTTTTCGATGTTGAATTTTACAGCAACCAACTACCTAGAAAACATAAAAACCATCAATCGTTTCTCTGTTAAAAAGAATTTTGAAGAGTTATCAAAACCAGTTGACAAACAAAAATGGGGAATGCCTGCCCACATGGTGAATGCTTATTATCATCCTCTGTTAAACGAAATTGCCTTCCCAGCAGGAATTATGCAAGCTCCTTTCTTTGACGAAAAAGCGGAAGATGCTGTGAATTACGGTAGAATTGGAATGGTGATTGGTCATGAATTTACGCACGGTTTCGACGATATGGGTTCAAAATTTGCCGCTGACGGTTCATTTAAAAACTGGTGGACAGAGGAAGACAGAAAGTTGTTTGAAGAGAAAACAAAAATATTGGGAGAAACCTTCTCTGCTTACTGCCCTATTGAAGGTCATTGTGTGAATCCAGACTTAACGATGGGTGAAAACATTGCTGATTTAGGTGGATTGACAATGGCTTATTACGCTTATACTTTAACTGATGAATTCAAGAAAAATGAATTACGAGAAGGATTTACTCCGAGTCAACGTTTCTTTATTGCTTACGCTCAAC
>JBILQY010000062.1:0-10329 GCA_044372955.1 Crocinitomicaceae bacterium
TCAGGAGGGACTCCGGGGTATTCATTTAATTGGAGCAACTTTGAGATTACAGAAGACCTAACCAATTTAATAGTTGGAAATTACACACTTCAAGTGACCGATCAATTAGGTTGTACATTAGATTCTGTAATAACTTTAACGCAACCCGCACAGTTGGTTTTGAACCTTTCGCAAGCCAATATTCTATGTCACGGAGCAAATACTGGATTTATTGATTTACAAGCAAGTGGCGGAACACCGAATTATACCTTCATTTGGTCAAATGGAGCAACAACGGAAGATATCTCTAGTTTACTAAGTGGTACTTACAGCGTTATCGCAACTGATGCAAATGGGTGTCAAGAAACGATTAGTACAACAATCACACAACCTGCTTCACCGCTTTCAGTAACAGAAATTCACCAAGATATTATTTGTTTTGGTGGAAATAATGGGTCGATTGATTTAACAGTTTCTGGTGGAACCGCACCTTATTTATATACTTGGAGTAATGGATTTAACTCTCAGGATTTAGCAAACCTTGTTGCTGGAACCTACTCTGTAACAGTTCAAGATGCAAATGGATGTACGGTTGTTTTATCAATTAACATCAATCAACCTGCAGCTCAAACAACCTTAAATGCAAATATTGGTAAAGTTGCTTGTTTCGGAAATGCGAGTGGATCTATTGATTTAACTGTAATCGGCGGAACAAGTCCTTACACCTACTCTTGGAACAATGGAACTTACTTAACACAAGATGTTTTCAATGTTGTTGCCGGAGTTTATTCAGTTGTTGTAACGGATGCTAACAATTGTGTAGTTAGCTCAAGTTATACGATTACCCAACCAGCTTCAGCACTAAATGCAGTAAGTAATTCCACTCCTGTTTCTTGCTATGCAGGTACAAATGGTACGGTTAGCGTTGCAGCGAGTGGAGGAACTGTACCTTACACCTATTTATGGAATAATGGAGTTACAACGCCATCACAAAACGGATTACCAGCTGGAAGTTATGATGTTCAAGTAACAGATGCGAATGGGTGTGTCTTTAACTCTGTTGTAAATATTACACAACCGGAACCTTTAGTTGCTGATTTCGCATTAAATGCTTTAACTGGTTGTTCGCCATTAACTATAGATTTCACAAATACTAGTCAAGGTACACCAACCTCTTGTTTTTGGGATTTCGGAAATGGACAAAGTTCCACGGATTGTAATGCGACAAGTTATACTTACACAACACCAGGATGTTATACAATTTCTTTAACTATTAACAGCGGCGCAAATTGTTCCTCTACAATGGCAGTTGATAGCGCTGTTTGTGTTCTAGCAAATCCAACAGCAGCGTTTAATTTTATAACTGCACCTGATGTTTTCTATTCTGGTGAAGTCGCATTTAACAATTTATCAACTGGAGGAACAACTTACGTTTGGTCTTTTGGTGATAATTCTCCAAACTCTATTTTTGAAAACCCAGACCACGAATATCCACAACAAATTGATACTTCATACTATGTAACATTAATTGTTACAGATTCAAATGGTTGTGTTGACACGGTTGTGAATATTGTGACCATCGACCCTGAGTTTTATGTGTATGTTCCAAATGCAATTACTGTTGATGGAAATTCATATAATGAGGTATTCTTTCCAGTGTTTGCGGACCCAACTCGAATTAAAAAATACAATCTTATGATTTTCAATCGTTGGGGAGAACGTATTTGGGAAACAACAGATTACAACGAAGGTTGGGATGGAAGGTCAAATGGAAAAGATGTACAAGATGGCGTTTATACTTGGAAAATTGATTATGAACTCTATTTTGATGGAAATAGAAAATTAGTGGGACACGTGACATTGTTAAGGTGATTTTTTTGAGTGTACGTTTTGAACGAATAATAAAAAATCATCACTCGAGTAATAATCTCGATTTGAGCTAAAATTAAATTTTGCCTTTCTTTTTTTCTCTTAAGTAACTCTTTCTATACTACCTGAAAACCAAGTGATTGTGCTTTTCGTTTTAACTTCATTATTTCCTGATTTCGGAATCCTTCAGTATAATTTTCTATAGAAATTGGATGAAATTCAACCTTTTCGTTTACAAGTTTATAAAAAATCATTGCTATTTTTCTTGCCGTTGCGACTACTGCCTTTTGGGTACCACGTTTATTTTTTATTCTATGAAAAAACATTGCCAACCAATTCTTACTCCGCTGTATTGCAAAAGCTGCCATCTTGAATATCTGTCCTGCATTGTTTTTTTTCTTTTGAATTCTACTACTTAGTATTTTTCCACCTGAAATTCTATTATTTGGTGCAAGATTTAGCTATGATGCAAAGTGTTTTGGGGTTGGCCACTTACTCATATCTGTTCCTACCTCACTTATAATTTCTGTGATATTTGTCTCTGTTAATCCAAAAACTTCCGTTAAATCAGTGCCGAGTAAATTTTTAAGAATCCCTTTACCATCGAAATTCATATTGTTTTTATTACCTTTTGGTTTAAATACATCATTGTCTTTTTTTTCTATTCCTGATTGTTGTCTCAGAATTTTTTCAATTTCAATGTCGCATTCTTTTAGCTTTGAATGGTACATTTTATAGAATTCATAACTCTGTTTTAATTCAAAAACATGTTCTTCTTTCCAAATACCTTCAAGCGACTTAATTAGTATTTTGGCTTCCGCTTTAACTCTTCCATCACATAAAGTAGCAAGTTTGTTTGAATCTCTTTCTCCATCTAGTATTGCAGTAATAATTGCTTGGCCTGATTTTCCTGTGATATCTGTAATGACATGATGTATTTTCACATTCATCTGCTCCAATGCTTTTTGCATCATTCTAATATGTGTAGCTGACATTTCGATAAGATTTTTTCTGTGACGCATATAAGTTCGTAAACTTCTTGTGAACTTATCTGGTTGAAAACTTGCAGATAATAATCCACAACTATGCAACTGTCTAATCCATTCAGCGTCACTAACGTCTGTCTTTTTGCCTCTTACATTTTTGACATGTTTTGCTGTAACTAAAACCACTTCGAACCCTGCTTCTTCTAGAATAAGAAAAAGACTAATCCAATAAATGCCCGTGGCTTCCATTGCAACAGTTGTTACATTGCATTCCTTTAACCAGGTTGAGATTGCGTGTAAATCTTCTGTAAAAGCACCAAAAGCTCTAATTGGATTTTCACTCGATTCGGGATTAACTGCAACATAATGTTCTTTGCTTGAAATATCTATCCCTGCAGCGTTTGGGAATAGAATCGGAAACTGATGCTTTTTTTTCTTTTCCATTTTTTAAAGATTTAATTAACAAAAAGTAGCGATAGTTCCTTGGTAGTAATTTTATAAGCTCTTAATCGGGGTTCTTTTTTTTTTCTCTAAGACCACCAAACAGATTACGATTTAAGGAACAGTACCATACTTGATCAAGGGCTATAAGCACCAATCAAAAAGACGGTCTCTGTTCGCTACCGAAACACAAAGTTACTTTACCGGATAAAGAGATGCAAGCCTGTTAAAAACTTGACAAAAAAAGAAACAAAAAAGTCAAGGCTCTGAATTTATTTTTGTTCGCAAATTATTGTTTTACTAACATTTACAACTCGTGGCGAACAATTTTATCCCCTTTCTGAAACTGGATTTTGGCGGATGTTCTTACAGAAATCCTTAAAATAAACCAGTTTCAGTTCAGTAGCTAAAATCATTAAATTCAAGACCATTATAATCGCTACAATTCATTAAATAGTTCTCACTTCTAATAAATTTTTGATTTTCAACCTTTAGTACTTTGTTTGAACGTATGTGAATAATCAGTTTTTTTTATAATTTCAAGAAAGAATTCTTACCTTTTACCTTAATGGAAAAAATTAAAAAAGAATTAGTGGCTTCTCTTCTTATTGAACGAAAAAAAGATGGGAGTAAAATTGATTTTGGTCATGCTTTATTGATTGCTGGTGAAACCGGAAAAATGGGAGCGGCAGTAATTTCTTCACGTGCTTGTTTAAGAACTGGAGTAGGTTTGTTAACACTTAATATTCCAATTGAAGAAAGACAAATTGTTCAAATCGCCCTTCCAGAAGCGATGGTTGTTTCTAGAGAAGCGTTTAATTACAACTTAGATTACTATTCTGCGATTGGAATTGGCCCTGGAATTGGAACACCATTAGCTACATTTAATTTATTAAAATCTATCGTTAAAAACGCTAGTTCTCCGATTGTTTTTGATGCAGACGCATTGAATTTAATTGCGAAAAATGAATTCATAGGCTCCATCCCAAAAAAGAGTATTCTAACACCACACGAAAGAGAGTTTGACAGATTATTTGGTAATCACCCAAATCAAGAAAGTAGAATTCAAACTGCGATTCTTCAATCAAAAACCTTAGATTGTGTCATTGTATTAAAAAGTGCAACCACAGATATTATCTACCAAGGAACCATTTTTGTTAATTCAATTGGAAACGCAGGTTTAGCCAAAGGTGGTTCAGGTGATGCTTTAACAGGAATAATCACTTCGTTTTTAGCCCAAGGATACTCGTCTATAAATTCATCAATTCTTGGAGTTTATATTCATTCACTAGCAGCAGATTTAACTTTAGAAAATCAATCAGTTGAATCAATGTTGATTACTGATATTATTGAAAATATTGGATTGGCATTTAAAGCGATTCGGCCGAAAAGATGTAGAATTGAGTAAATTATGAGTGAAAATGAGTCAGTAAAAATCGAAAAACTGTTACTTCAAAAGATTAACATGACCTATCAACTTTTTCTTGTCATCATTAAAACTAGTTCTATATTCAATTATCCAAGTGTAAGTTCCATCTTGTTTCGTTTTGGAATTGATATCACTCTTTCCATCCCAAGCAAAATCACCACTTGCATTTAAAGGTGTAGGAAATGGAGGTACTTCTTTTGTTTCAAATACAACTTCTCCCCATCTATTAAAGATTCTGAATATATAATCTTTACTTGATATTTGACTACTAAAAATAGGATAGAAATTATTATTTTTTTCATCTTTATCTGGAGTAAAAGTATTAGGGACATAAACTAAAACATCTGGTATAATTGAAATATTTAAAGTAGTTGTGTCTGGGCAATACCCTAAATTTGAAGCTATTAATTGAACTGTATAAATACCTGGAGGGCATCCATACGTATAGTCCAATATATTTGTACTTGTAGGGTTGTAACTAAACGTTGGTGTAAGATAAAGTTCACTTAATGGAAGTTGAGGTTCACAGCCTCCCAAATCCCAAACAAAATCTGTTGAATTTATAGATTCATTGAAAAAGTTAAATGTTGGACTAAAGAATGAAGCTTGAATATTTGAAATTCCTATAACAGCTGTTGCTGGTACAAGTCCATCAATGTTTATAGCATCAACCGTGATATCGCAACCTAATCCATTGTTAGTTACTTCAACAAAAATAGTTGTATCACCTGAAGATAAAAACACATAAGAATCTATTCCATTTGGACCTTGGACTAACAGAGGATTAATAGAACCAAAAGTATCCACTACAGACCAACTGTAAACGTAATTTGAATTTGGAATACCGCCAATTATATTAGCCTGAACATTTGTTAATTCTCCAAGACATGAATACGGATCTGCAATAAGTTCAACTATTGGATCATTGTAAACATCGATTAAAAAGTTATTATTAGCGTTACAACCATTTCCATCCTGAAGAATATTAACTGAATAAATACTAGTACCTGCTAAAAAACTTATAGTATAACTTGGGAAATTAGAGTTAGTTAATGTTAATGGAGGGCTACCAACTGGATTTTGAACAAACCATTGGTAACTTGTAACATTACCAATTCCTCCTGTGACTGCAGTCGTTAAAGGAACTTGAGCTCCATAACAAACCTCATTTACTCCTGAAATTGTAACTATTGGATCTGGTACAACAGTAACTGAAATAGTATTATTTGAAACCGCAGCGCAGCCAATTCCTGTTTGCGTCACTGAAACATTATATCCTGTTGTTCCTATTGTATTTCCGGGAGGGCAAATAACATTACCATTAGCAATGTTGGGATTCCATTGAAATACAGAACTACCTACTCCGCCAGTCACAACAGCAGTTAAACAAGAGGGTGTTCCTCCTAAACAAATCGTTTCATCTTGACCTAAGATTAGAACTTGCGGATCCGTTAGTACTCTAATTCTAGCAGGTGTAGAAACTATAACACCACAACCATTTGGTGAATAGGTAACTTGACAATAGTAGTAATAAACACCAGCTACATTAAATGTATTTGGGATGAAAGAAGAACTATTTGCATTTGGTATTGCTGTACCTCCTGTATTTGAATAATTTGTGTTTTGAAACCATTGATAAACAGGAGTACCTGCTCCACCTGAAACATTTACAGACAATGGAAATGTTCCACCAACACATATTGCTGTGTCTGCAACTGGTTCCAAAATAAAACTTGGGTCTGGATTGACATTAATCGTTACTGAATTTGGATTTCCAGAGCAATTTAACAAGAATGCTGTAGCTGAATATTGAGTAGTATTTGTTGGACAAACTGTTATTGTGTGTGGAGCACTATTAGTAATTTGACCCGTACTCCATTGAACATAATCTACGGCTGTTCCACCAATAAAATTTGCAGTAACTTGCGTACACCCACCAACACAAATCGTATTTTCAATAGCAGTAAAAGTGGCTATTTCAGGAGGAGATTGAACTGTAACTGTTAATGGGAATGCTTGACTTGGGCATCCTGATAATGAATAAACAACAATATATGTTGTTGTTGAAGTTGGTTGTGCGGTCACAGTTGAAGAAGTTGTTGAACCTACAATCTGATTTGTTGGCGTCCAATTGTAAGTTCCAGGAATATTACCTGAGTTTACGGATGGGGTACCAATTGCTGTAAGTGAAGTTGAGGAACCAACACAAATTACTGGATCAGTTGCTGTTGCTGTAATGTTAGGAGTAGGTCTAACAATTACTGTTACGTTGAAGTTATTACCCGTACATGTTAATTGTGAAGAAACAATATAAGTTGGTGTAACGTCATAAACAAGGGTAGCATCAGATAATGTACTATTATTTAGTATTTGACTAATTGATGTTTGTCCAGATTGCGCAGAACCTCCTGTTATTGAACCGACTGGATTTGAAATTGGATTTTGCCAGCCAAAAGTTGTTCCACTAGGTATTATTTGACTTGGAGGAGTATTGGCAGGAGTTATTGAAAAAGAACTTCCAGTACAAATTGAAGAAGTTTGATTTTGAATATTTGGTATTGGATGAACAGTAACTGTAACTGTAAAAGGAAGACCTTGACAAGTTGAAACCAAATCTACTGGTGTAACTGTATAAACTAAGGTTTGTTGAATATCGGATAAATTAGTGAGCGTTTGGTTAATAGTTGTTTGGGAAGAACTAGAGTTATTGCTTTGTCCACTTACATTGTTATTGGTTGAAACCGTCCAATTTAAAACAGTGTTTGAATTGAAAATTGAACCTGAAGGAGTATTAATTGATGGATCATATAAAATACTTGAACCGCTACAAATCTCTGGTAATTGACTATTTGGAAGAGAAGGTGTAGGTTTTACAACAACAGCAATTTGAAATGGAATACCATTACATTGTGGTTGAGAAGTTGCAGGACCTATTGGGGTTACCGTGTAAACTACTGTTTGATTACTACTTGATGAATTTTGTAATATCCCGGTATTGAATGCACTACTCGCTGTTGTATTACTAATTTCTCCATTTACGCTTGAATTAGCTGCAACACTCCATGTAAAAGTTGTTCCGATTGGAATAATGTCTCCAGGTGACCCTAAAGCTAAATTAGAAATTTCTGTATAACTACAAATTTCGTAGTTAGCATTCGATAAACTTGGACCAGGATTAACTGTAACTGTTAAGACAAATGGATTTCCAATACATGGTCCTGAGTTAGGTGTTACTGTATAGGAAATGTTTTGACTACTTGAAGTAGAATTAATTAATACTTGACTATTGAAATTAGAAGTTGGAATCGTTTGATTACTTTGACCAGTTATGTTTGTATTGTCGGAAAGAATTGTCCATGTATATTGTGTCGTTGGCGCAATAATATCAGCAGATGATTGAGTTATTACTGGTGAATTTCCACTACAAATTGAAACTGCCTTGTCTGATACAGTTATAGCAACATTAAAATTGCTTCCTGTACAATTTCCCGAAATTGGTGTGACAGTATAATTTAAAGTTGTATTTGAAGTAGAAGTACTTAAAATGGGACCTCCATTAATAGTCGGGCTCGGTGTTGAATTACTATTCTGTCCGGTGATATTTGATATTGATGCAGGAACTGTCCAAGTGTAAAGTGTATTTAGAGGTATAAAATTACCTGAAAGTGCAGCGTTAGGAGTTATATTAAATGATCCTCCACTACAAATTAATTCACTTATTGGTTGAACAGTCGGTAGTGGATTTATTGTTACAGTTATTTGTTGCATAGAGCCTTGACAACTTCCAAAACTTGGGGTAACGTTATATATGACAGTTTCTGCAACTAAAGAATTATTCGTTAATGTGTTATTAATACTTGCTGTATTTTGATTTGTCAATGATTCTCCCACAATATTTGTATTATCCGAAGACGCAATCCAACTAAACGTACCACCTTGAACATCTGAAATTAACGGGATGTTTAGTGTGTTTCCAGAACAAATATTTCCAGTATTAGAACTTGTTAAATTTGGTATCGGATTTACTGTTACTGTGCTTATTACTGTATCACTACTACATCCATTAGCTACATACCAACCTGAGTAGGTATATGTTGTTACTTGGTTGGAAGGAATTGAAACATGACTGACAATAATTTGATTTTCAGACAAACCACTTACTCCAGTTGACCAGTTGTAAGTACCATTTTGTATATTAGGATTTGCTTGTAATGTTCCATTTCCACCACTACAAAACGCCAAATTATTTATAGCGATAGTAGGTTTAGGATTAACGGTAACCGTCGATGAACTTGGCAAACTTGGACAACCATCCAATGTGTAAACAACGGAATAATTGAACGTTTGTTGAGACGTAGGACTTGACAAAGTTGGTGTTACAGTCAACGAAGAACTTGTTCCTGAAGGTGTCCATGAATAGGTACCTCCTGGCGATGAAACTGTTGTACCAATTGTAGCCGATTGACCGTTACAAATCGTGATACTAGGTGTTGCTGTTATTGTTGGAATTGGTCGAACGGTAACTGTTGAAGTTGCAGAAGTTGAAGCACAACCGCCGACACTTACTGAAACTGAATATTGGGTAGTTGAAGCAGGACTTACTACTATAGCTTGCGTTGTGGCTCCAGTACTCCATGAGTAAACCCCTTGATTTGGTAACGCCGTTAACGTTACAGTTTGACCCAAACAAATTGAAGTATCTCTTAAGATTGCCTGTGGATTTTGAATTACGTTCACATTCACATTTTGAGAAACAGTACAACCGTTTATAGAATAGCTTAAATTGTAAACAGAGGTAACAGCTGGGTTTACAGTAATTGAACTACTTGTTTGGTTATTAACTGCAGGTCCATTCCAAGAAAACTGACCTCCAAGAGGTGTAACAACAGGCGAAAGGGTTATGGAATTACCTCCACAAATTGTTGCATCTGAAATCGTAATTGTAGGAGATTCAAAAATTGTCACTGTCGCAACATTTGCACCTGTCACAACATTCGAACAACTTCCTACAGCGATACTACTTAAATTATAGGTGAATACTCCAGAGGTTGAAGTTGCAACAGGTAATGTAACTATTGATGAAGTTGGAGAAGTAGAAATCGTTTGATTTGAACCTCCATTTATATTGTAATTAAAAGTATAAGGAGGAGTTGAATTGGAACCTGTAAAAGTAATTGTTGGTGGGGTCGCATTTTGACATAATGAAACAGTTCCATTAATAACACCAACTGGCAGTGTCGTAACCACAACGTTCATTGTTGTATTGGTAGCACACGTATTAGGAGCTGTTGAAGTTGGAGTAAATGTGTAAGTTGCAGTTCCAGCCGTTGCCGTTGAAATCGTTGCAGGTGACCAAGTACCATCAATTCCATTATTAGAAGTTAAAGGAAGAGTTGCAGGCGTTCCATTTTGGCAATAAGGACCAACTTGAGTAAATAGAGGAGTTGTGTTTGGATTAACCACAATCGCCATATTCGCAGTTGTAGCACAAATCCCAGGTCCAGAAGTTGGAGTAAAAGTATAGTTTGTAGTAACAGCTGTTGAAGGTGCACTGTTACTAATTGCAGGAGCCCAAGTTCCAGCAATACTATTTGTTGAAGTCGTTGGTAAAGCAGGAATACTTTG
>JBILQY010000432.1:0-2650 GCA_044372955.1 Crocinitomicaceae bacterium
AATTGCAAATATGAATCGGTTACCAATTTCTTGCGTAACAAATTGACTTAAAAATGCCACCATACACCCATTTATTAGAGGAATCAGTATAGCAAAGAAGAATACAAACTTTCCATTTTGTCGAAATGCTGAAAATCGTTTTGCTGTTGTCATTCCCATTTCTAATAAGAAAAGTGCTAAAAATCCTTTGAAAATGTCAGTAGTAAATGGCTTAATATCTTCTGCTTGCTTGGAATCAGAAATAATTCCTATAACTAAACTACCCATAATCATCAAAACACTACCATTTGAAAGTGAGTGTTTTACAATAGATTTTACGCTAACTTGATTATCAGCATCTTTATCGTATTTTTTCATCAAAATCACTCCAACTATAATCGCTGGAAATTCCATCAATGCCATTACCGCCACCATGTGACCCCCAAACTGAATATTTTGTAGTTGGATAAATGAAACAGCAGAAACGAAAGTAACGGCGCTCACCGAACCATAAGCGGCAGCAATTGCACCTGAATCACTGATACTTACTTTTCGTTTAAGAATAAAAAAGGTATAAAAAGGAATAGCAGCTGAAATGAGTATTCCGAAAATCAAACTAAAAAGAATTTCCCAATCTAGTGCGCTGTGCTGTAGTTCTTGTCCTCCTTTAAATCCAATTGAAAACAATAAATAAAGTGAAATAAATTTGAATGAAGACTCAGGAATTTCAAGGTCGCTTTTAATTAAAGCAGCAATGATTCCAAGAATAAAAAATAGAAGAGTTGGATTTGTTAGGTTACTGATTAATAGATGTATATCCATTTACGATGTTTGATTATTAATGTTTGATTTTTGATTAAGAATTTATACTTCAACCTTTTCAGTTTTAAGAACTTCAATTTCGATTGTGGATTTTAACTTGACGAGTTCATTTGCATCGAAGTTTAGTGTGTTGATTTCAGCTTTTAAGGCGTGGAGTTCAACAAGTCTTTTAGAAGAATTTTCATCTTCGTGTCCTTCTCTTTCAAGACTTCTAAGGTTTTTCAAGTGATGGAAATTAATTTTATTATTAATCATCGTTAATACAACTTCTTTCATTTCAGCTGATGTGAAAATTCCATCAATTAGAGTTAGCGTCTTCATTTTTTTAGGGATTACAAGTGTTACAAAATTCTGGAGATTCTACTGTTTTGTTATTCGGGTAAATTTTTTCTTCTGTGAAGGAACATTTCTTGCAAGTCAAAAGGTATTTTAAAACACTTGCCGTTGGTTTTCCACACCAATCACAAGGAAGTCCAGGAACTGCTTCTGTGATTTCGAAGCCGGGAGTTTGACACATGGGACAACAAGATTTCATTTTTTCAATCAATTTCTGCGTTGCTTTTTGAATGTTTTTCATTCTTGTTGGATTGAAAAGCGCACGCATGTCTGTTTCGATGTAAACCGTTCCATTTTCTTTTTTAATTTCCTCAAAATGAAACTTTAAATCTTCCCAATTGGTGATTCCTTTGTAGATTTTGGTGTAATCTTTTTCTGATTTTCGGAGAATTATTCCGTGACTTGGAAAGTGAACTTTATGTGTAAATTCTATAAGCTCAGCTTCATTTTTAATGCTTTGTGCTGCAAAATTTGTTTCTGTGCTAAGTTCCCGAGCAATGATTTCTAGGTTGTTTTTTGTGTCTAGGATCATTACTAATTCATCGTTTGCTTGTGCGAAAAACAAACTTGGATGTGCTCCAAATGACCCTTCGCTGGCAATTGCTAAATCGAGATTTGAAGTTTTAAGTGCTAGCAAACACTTTTGACGAAGCGTTGAAATAGGATCTTCTTTACGTTCAATTTCGCCAGAAAAAGTTCCAAGTGAATCTGAATTAAACTCACTTGGAACTATGCATTTTAAATTAAAATTGTCTTCTAATAATGGGGCAATGACGCTTTCTTTTTTGTGCATCGTCGCAATGACAATTGTTCTATTTTCAAACATTTATTCAATTTCAATCGATGCATTAACTGCAATTGCTTTCGAACTATCATTGATTTGATTTCTCAAATCCATTAAACTATTTTGAAGTTGTTTGATTTTTTGTTCACGCATTCGAATATCCTCAGCATTCGAGTCAGCATCGATTTTATTTTCATGAAAATCAATTTTAACTTTTATGATTTTACTCAGAAGATTGAGGGCATCTTGTTTGTCAAAGCTACCTTCGATTAATTGTATTTTCATTGGTTTGAATTTTAGAGGTTAATCAATTATTGACCTTGTCCTAAAGAAAATGCTGGTTTGCCATCAAATTCATACAAGTTTTCTGTTTTGATAACATCAATTTCATGATTGACAGCATTGTTTAAAAGCTGAATGATATCTTCTTTTGACATTTTTGCTCCTTCTTTAGCTTTGAAACGGCATCTCCAGTGGTCCGTGCAGAATGTTTCAGAAAAACCTTCTGGCCAAACTTTAATCCCTCGGTTGGTAATCATTGATAAATTGGAATTGGAAGTTGCAATTTCAAGAATTTTAGATGCTAATTCATCTGGATTGGTATGATTCCAATGAACAAAAAGGTCAACTCCAACCAATTCTTTTTTCTTAGCTGGTTTTTTAACATATTTCGGTAAAGAAAGCGCACCAACGTTGGAATAGCTAACTTCTTTCAATAAAGTTGGTTTT